>CAZWKO010000200.1:0-5415 GCA_964634925.1 uncultured Vicinamibacteraceae bacterium | reverse complement strand
ATCGATGCCGAGATTGCCAGTCGCGATAGTTCTCTTCGTCGTTGGCGCGGCTATTACTACTATCGTCATTTAATGAAGCGCTTCGATGCGTTGCCGGGCACGGTAACGATTGGCCAAGATTTTGATGTTGTGATCGAAAAGATCGACAAGACTTAAATGTGACAAAATGAAATATATAGTATTCGTTCGCGTTCAGGAGAGACTGATGGTACGGTTAATCACACAAGTCATAGCTTTTTCTGTTGGGGTTTTCGTTGTTCCGGGACTGACGAGCGATCTGCTAGCTCAAGAGCGTTCGATTTCGGACGGTGTTTACACAGCTGAACAGGCGGCGCGCGGTAACCGCGAATACACGCAACAGTGCGCGACCTGTCATTCGACCAACCTTCGTGGCGGAGAAATGGCTCCTGGACTTGTCGGACAAACGTTTATCAGTGGTTGGAGTGGTGAGACTTTGTGGACCTTTGCTGATTACACAAATGCGACAATGCCCCAGGATTCTCCTGGGAATCTATCGGTCCAGGCACTGAATGACGTAATTGCCTTCATTCTTTCATCAAATGATTATCCTGCCGGGGATGCTGAGCTTTCTCTTGATCTTGAGAGCGAAGGTGACCCCATCATCATTGATTGAAGACATGTGGTCTTCCATGAGTTGTCTAAACAGTTAGTTCAGGACTGAATCAACACCAACGTTATCGGCTACTGTCTTGTTCTAACTCTCTAGCGAGTTCGAGGTTTTCTTGAGCTTGCGAGTGATTGGGGTCCCTAATGAGGGTTTGCTCAAACAATTCAATCGCTTCTGTGAACTCCCCTGACATCGCTAGTGCGCTACCGAGATTGTTGAGGGCTTCAGCAGATCCGGGTTGAAGTCGTGCAGCGTCACGATAGTGCCGAATTGCGTCACTAAGAGCACCTTGTTGTTGGTAGGCATAGCCGATGTTGGCGTGCGCTTCTGCATGGTTGGGCTCTAGCCGCAACGTCTCCTGGTACTGTTGAATCGCTTCGTTATTCTGTCCGAGAGTCAAAAGCGTATTGCCATAGTTGTAGTGTGCGTCGGCAAAGTTAGAGTCAAGGCGGATGGCTTCTCGAAACTGAGTGGCGGCCTCTTCCGTGCGTCCCTGTGTTTCCAGCACGGCTCCAAGGTTATTTCTCATTGGTGCGTGTGTTGGATCGACCTCAAGTCCAGTTTCGTACTGCGTGATGGCTGAGTTCAGCTGATTTTGCTCCCACAACACATTGCCTAGCCCGTAGTAGTTCCAAGGATTATCTGGTCGTTTCAGCAATGCATCACGGTAGAGAGATTCCCGGAGTAGAACTAAGTCGCTCGTACTTTTTGGTCTGACTTGCAATTGCAAGTGAGCCATTTCGTCAGAGGAGCGATTGCCGGCCCTCACACGAATCGGAGGTACGTTTGGATTACGGGGATTGTCCACTGAGTTGTTGTAGGTAAAGCGCATAGAGACGGTAGTCCCTTGCGGGAGTGTGTACGGCTCGTCGACCCGGTAGACATCTTGCCAGTTAAAGTCCCAGTCGTTGATTCGAAGTAGCCATCGTTCCGTGCCGTCTGGAAGCGTGGCTTTGGCTTCCATTGAAGATGCAATGTAGTGGGCGTGTGGGTACACCGCATAGATTTCGACGTCAATCGGTAGTGTAATCTCGTCGGTGACCACGAAATTACTATCCCCTGGAGGAATATCCAGCAGGTGATCGGCATCTAGCCGAAGCAGATATAAAGGAGGCCCATCTGGCGGTTCGTCGGCAAAATAAAACGCAGCGGTGGGCGTAATTGTTTCCGGTCGGCCGGATGGAAGCATATGGAGTTGCAGCACAAAATCGGTTCCAGGATCAAGACGCCATGCCAAACCGTCTCGGCCTGGATTTGGAGCCATGCCAGGTGTCCAACCCATTAAGTGTCCGTCTGGCATGAATGCTTGGCCCATTTCCATGCCACTGAAGCCTGGCTGGTCTGCTTGTTCTGTTTCAGCGGCCTCAAGGCGTCTTGACGATGTTGTATCGTCGATGGCCATGATCGCATGATGAACAAATTGAGGATTGCCTGGGCGTAATTCAACCGCTTTGACCCACCTTCGTTCAGAGACTGGAATAGGTATGACTAGGTTGCGAAAGACGTCAACTCCTTCGGCCGGCAGTGTGTACGAACTTGGTACTGGCACGACAAGATCAGGGTCTCCGAGTTGCCAGCCGTCGTTAAATTCTGGCAGTGTCGGAAGTGATTCTCGGGCACCAGCAAGTGTTCCGCCATCTATCCATTCTGCGAGCGTTTGAATTTGTTCCACTGTAAGTGAACGTTCGCCGATGAAGTTGCCGAAGCCGGGTTCGGGTAGCCAGGGTGGCATGTATCCACTAGTCGTTACTTCTACGATTTGTCGGGCGCGGCGCGAGACATCCTCGTAACTGATCAGGCTAAACGGACCTGAACTTCCGGGACGGTGGCAGGGCGTGCACTGGCTATAGATAATGGGTGCGATATCACGCGCGAACGTGACCACTTCCTCGTCAGAAGAGTTGATATCAGCTTCTGTGGGAGGTGATGGTGCTGATGATTCGCTGCACGCACTGTGTATGACGCACAAAGCAATAATGACAACGTGCCGACATCGTACGCGCATATAAAACCTATGTTAAATGTCGAGCTGCTTCCCGCGCGTAGTAGGTCACAAGAATGTCAGCTCCCGCACGTTTGATGGCGGTCAAGGATTCGAGCATCGCGCGTGTTTCGTCGAGCCAACCGTTCAGCGCAGCTGCTTTAAGCATCGAATACTCGCCACTGACGTGGTAGCCCGCTGTCGGGCAGCGAAATTCAGACTTCACACGAGTGATGACATCGAGATAATGAAGTGCTGGCTTAACCATTACGATGTCAGCACCCTCTTCGAGATCGAGTTCGACTTCACGCAGTGCTTCATCCACGTTTGCGGGATCCATTTGATGCGTGCGTCTGTCACCGAATGCTGGTGTCGAATCGGCCGCGTCACGAAAAGGACCATAGTAGGCGGAACAGTATTTTGCTGCGTACGCCATGATACCAACCTCACTAAAAAGGTTGGTGTCGAGGGCGTCTCGAATGGCCCCGATGCGTCCGTCCATCATGTCTGATGGTGCAACGAGGTCGGCCCCAGCCTCGGCATGAGACACCGCCACACTCATGAGGCGACCGACGGTTGCATCATTCACAATGTTCGTATCGTCGATAATTCCACAGTGTCCATGTGAGGTGTATTCGCATAGACAGACATCTGTGATTACGAGAAGCTCCGGTATTTCTTTCTTGATTGCACGGACGGCTGATTGGACAGGGGCGTTAGTGTCGTCTGCCGCGCTACCTGTGTCGTCTTTTGATTCGGGAAGACCAAACAACAAGACGCCTCGGACACCCTCCGTCGCTGCTGCGACGGCTTCGGTCACAATCTGGTCTACTGATAGTTGGAATACACCAGGCATCGATGGGACTGCTTGGCGAACACCAGACCCAGGACACGCAAACAGTGGGTAGACCAAGTCTTCTGATGAAAGTTTTGTTTCTCGAACGACATCGCGAATATGCGTAGAACGACGCAGTCGTCGCGGACGGCGCCGGAGTGACAGTTTTTTTGCTGATGCGGGGTCGTCCGCAGTCTGATTCGATGTCATCGGTGTTCGTTTCTTAGTTGTGAGTTTAGCCTAGACAGAGAGACCTATCGGCATGTCGGGTCCGATACCTTAAAGCAGGAAGCAATTGCTTGGACAAGTCCAGAAACAGTGTGCGTTTTTGGCACAATTGTGACGGTCAGGCCGAGAGAACGAGCGGCATCTGCAGTGACTGGTCCGATTGTGGCAACGAGTGTATTTTCGAGTAGATGGGGCACTGAGCTGTCTCCCATCATTGCAACGAAGTTTCGTACGGTTGACGCACTCGTAAACGTTATAACATCGATCTGTTTGTCAATCAGCATCGTAGAAAATTCGTGTCGTTTGGACTCGTCGGGAATAGTACGGTACGCAATAACGTCATGTACTTCAGCGCCAGCACGACGTAGTGCTCCTGGAAGGTTCTTGCTAGCTAAGTCGGCACGTGGTAGTAAGACGCGGGCGTCACGCACGTGCTTTTCAAGAAGCTCTGCGACGGCCTCACCGCGATAGTCTTTCGGCATGGCGTTGACGACTAGTTGGTAGTCACCGAGTTTAGCGGCTGTGGCGGGACCAACGGCACATAATCGGACGTGTTTGAGCGACTGGACATCATTTTCTAGAGCAATGTATCGCTCCATAAAAGCATCTACACCTTTTGCGGATGTGAACACGATCCAATCAAACGTCTGAGCGCTGTTGCACGCGTCGTCGAGTGCCTCTCTGTTGGTCGGGGGAATAAACTGAATTGTTGGGATTTCGACAGTTCTTGCTCCCAAAGCTTTCAACAGTGAGACAAATTCAATCGATTGCTCCCGGGGTCTAGTGACGGCGACGCACTTTCCGGACAGTGGCTCGGTGTCTAGGCTCATTCATTCATTGAACGTGCGGTGCTGAGTATCGACTCGGCACCGTGTTCGAGTAGCAACGAGGCAACCTCCCGGCCAACCTTCGTCGCATCGGCTAAATTGCCATGTGCTTCTTGAGTAATTAATGTTTTTCCGTCTGGTGAGGCGACTACTCCTCGGACTGTGAGTTGGTCGTCAAACGGAGTAGCCATTGCTCCGAGAGGGACTTGGCAATCTGCCCGGAGTGCGGTTACGAGTGCCCGTTCGGCTGCAAGAGCCGCTGTTGTGTCTTGGTCTGCTATCGAGGCGAGGAGTTTGTCTGTTTCTTTATCATTCTTTCGGTATTCACCAACGACAATCCCTTGGCCTGGTGCAGGTACACAAAGATCCGATGGAATTCTGGTCGTTATTCGGTCTGTCAGATTGAGTCTGATTAACCCTGCAGTCGCAAGTACGAGTAGGTCGAACTTGCCATCGTCAAGTTTGCGGAGACGGGTCCCCACATTACCCCGCACGGAAGATATGTTGATGTCGGGAAATGCATGTCGGAGTTGTGCGGTTCGACGAATACTGCCCGTGCCGACTCGGGGCGGGTTTGTATTGCTCTCAAGGATTGACGTTATTGTGGCGCGAGATACGTCCAGTTGACTTGTTTGACGGGCCACAATGGCATCACGAGGATCTTCTCGGGGCAATGCTGCTCGTATCGAGAGTTCTGGCAAACGTTCCGAGGGCAAATCTTTGGCACTGTGTACAGCGAGGTCGATACGTTCTTCAACGAGCGCTTCCTCAATTTCTTTTACGAACAGTCTTTTTCCACCAACTTTAGAGAGGTTTGTGTTCGAGAGTCGGTCGCCGCTCGTCTGAATCGTAATGAGTTCGGTTGGTGGTCCACCGTTCCGGGCAATCGCTTCCGCTACGTGTTTTGCTTGCCACA
>CAZWKO010000199.1:0-5437 GCA_964634925.1 uncultured Vicinamibacteraceae bacterium | reverse complement strand
GGTGGGGTCAGTCCCTACTGTGCGTTTCCATTGAGTCGATTGAGCAGGTGGGTCTTTAACTCATTGATACCGTCACCAGTTTTGGCTGAGATTGACCAGCCACCGTTGACCGCGCCGGTGGTCGCGTTGCATCGGTCTGTTTTATTAAAAACGGGAAAAATGCGATTAGAGTCGACTCCGAGGTCTGAAAGTACTGCCTTGCCAACGTCCATGTGTTCGTGCCACCGCGGGTGATTCCTGTCGACGATGTGAAGGACGAGAGCCGCGTGGTTGATTTCTTCGAGCGTACTACGAAATGAATCGACGAGATGATGCGGGAGTTTACGAATAAACCCGACCGTATCCACAAAGATAGCTGTTGTTGTGCCACCAAGCGACCCTTTGCGCAGCTTGGAGTCGAGAGTCGCAAAGAGCTTGTCCTCGGCCCGAACGCCAGCACGGGTCAAGCAGTTGAAGAGCGTCGACTTTCCGGCATTGGTATAGCCAGCGAGCGCAACGACTGGTTCGCCACGTCTCCCGCGACGATGCAATGCGCGGGTTTTTTTGATTTTAGAGAGGTCTCGTTTTAATTGCTTGATTCGATTCCGCAGCAGGCGTCGGTCGACCTCGAGCTGAGTTTCGCCCTCTCCACCTCGAACGCCGATACCACCAACTTGGCGAGACAGGTGGGTCCAACGGCCAGTCAGGCGTGGTAACTGATACATAAGTTGTGCGAGCTCGACCTGGGTGCGTGCTTCGCGTGTACGTGCCCGCCTGACAAAGAGGTCAAGGATTAAAGCGCTGCGATCAATAACTGCACAGGGAATGACTTCTTCTAAATTCCTCACTTGGTTCGGTGTGAGGTTGTCATCGAAGACGACGACATTGGCACCCAACTCATCGGCGGTTTTGGCGATTTCGTTTGCCTTGCCGCGCCCGATGAGCGTTCTTCCATCCGGTGCACGTCGAAATTGAAGATTTCTCCCTACGACGACGGTTCCAGCGCTTCGAGCGAGTTCAGCCAATTCGTCGAGGTTCTCGTTGACAACGAGTTCGGGCTGACCGGGTAGCGCGAGACCCATGAGGAACGCACGAGATACGGAGTGTGAGGTTGGTTCGTGCAAGGTGATATTTTCGTCAGCAGTCAGGTCTGAAGAAGGAGCCTATATGATGGTGTCACATAATGACTGATAACGATGTAACGAATGAGCAGGATCAAGTTAGTGCGCTGGCACGCAGCATTCTGAAACACGTCGAGGTCGAAAGCCAGAGCAACGTCCCACTGGCGGCAGCAGCGTGTGGGAGTGTCGCCATGTATTTGCTGGCCATCAGTACGGTTGACGAAGCCGAACAAGCACGCTTTTTTGAAGGGTTGGGCAATGAGCTAGCCGCCTTTAACAAACAGCGCGATGCGAGCACGCCCGACAGCTGACCGAGTAGATGCGGTACATGAAACCGCGACTCCGATGAGTTCCGGAATGGTGGCGAGCCCTGGACCGTACGCATCTTGAGGGTTCAGTGTTCTTCTAGTTTTTAAGGAGCAAATACTAAGCAGTGGTCGTGGCAGGACGTGTTCGACGGCTGCCAGGTCTTTTTTTTCGTTGTGATTTCTTTTTGGTGGGTTGCGAGGATCTTTTTGCGATTTTTCTAGATCCTGCCGCTTTTTTTGATCTGTGGAATTTTCTTTGTGATGGGGTCTTCGAGTGTCGTTTTGGCTTTCGACTCGGTTTTAATTTTAACGTCTCGGCCGCAACAGTAAATCCGTCGACCGGTTCCCGTTTGATTGATGTTCGAATGAGTCGTTCGATCGCTGCTAATTTTTTGTATTCCTGTGGTGCGACGAGAGAAATCGCATTGCCACTGCTACCGGCTCTGGCGGTGCGACCAATCCGATGTACGTAGTCTTCAGCGGCTTCAGGTAGTTCAAAGTTGACGACGTGGCTAATGCCTTCTACATCGATTCCGCGGGCAGCGATATCTGTTGCAATAAGGATGTCAATCTTTCCGCTTCGAAACCGTGCGAGTGCACGCGTTCTGGCATTTTGGCTCTTGTTGCTGTGAATTGCTGTGGCCGCGTGGCCTGCTTTTTCCAATACGCGAGCCAATTGGTTCGCTCGAGCCTTCGTGCGAGTAAACACCAGTGTATGGTGCATGTCGCTGTTCTGAAGAATGGTTTTAAGTAGATCTTTCTTCTGATCTGTTTGTACGGGATGAATCACTTGCGTAACTTTTTCGACAGGGGTTGCCCTCCGAGTCACCTCGACCATCACGGGTGCCCGGCTGGTACGGCGTATTAGGGCTTCGATGTCACTGGCCATTGTTGCGGAGAAAAAAAGGTTTTGACGTTTTTTGGGGAGGACCTTGAGGATACGGCGGACGTCAGGGAGAAACCCCATATCAAGCATGCGGTCGGCTTCGTCTAAAACGACAGTCCGGATGTGGTTGAGAGGGGCTTGTTTTCGGTTGACATGATCCAGCAGGCGTCCAGGCGTTGCAATCAATAGGTCTAGGTTTCCAGCCAGTTTCCGTTTTTGTGGTTCCATTCCGACCCCACCGAAAACAACAGCACTCCGAAGGTTTAGATGTTTTCCATAACGCTTCGCCATGTCACCAATTTGGGCAGCAAGTTCTCGGGTCGGCGTGACTACCAATGCCCTAGGGCCGGTGGACGCTGTTCCGGGAAGTAATTGCTGAAGGATCGGTAATAGAAACGCAGCGGTTTTCCCAGTACCTGTTTGGGCGGACGCAATTAAATCTTTTCCCTGAAGAATGAGAGGAATCGCTTTTTCTTGAATGGACGTGGGATTGGCATATCCCTCGACAGCTCGCACTATTTCAGAACGCAAGCCAAGCTCAGTGAAACTCATACGGATTAGTACTCCAGCTCCTCGCTCAATTACGCGAGGGCTTCAACGCCTACGGACCCACATGAACTGCAAGCGTTACTAGCAAAAATAATTAATAGGTGAGGCCCGTTATTTGCGGCCGAGCAAAACCCAGTGACGGTAACCGGGGCTTCTTGGTGGGAGAAAACCTGGTTGCTATTTCAGACATCAAGGCTAGCACGTTGCACGTAGTGAGGAAAGTGTCCACGCAAACGAGGCCGAACTGGATCCCGTTTCTCGGACGAGGAAAATGGATAAAAGTACTGAATATATTGAGTAAATTCACTTTGTTAGTCATGGGAGGTCTTCTCTCTGCACGACAATTTCTTGTTCCAGTGGCGCAGTAATGCAAGTCGATTTTCTTAAGATTGCAAATGGCATCCCACGGGATATGAGATGTAAGTAGGTCAGGCTGTTTTGTTTGTAGTTTCCGCAAGTACGTAAGCCACGCCGGGTCAGCTGTCACCGTGGGGTGATGCGACGGAGCGTGCGTGCCGTTGCTGGTGCTCGCTGGATGTGTTTCGTTGCCCTTAGGTCTTCTTGCAACCTTGACAGTTCGTCGATTGTATCGATGTCGTACCACGGTTTAACTTGAGACACAGTTAAGTCGGTATTTTCCGCAGCGCGAATCGTATCGTCAAGCGTGGAAGTTGTACTCCATCTGATGTTCGTAAAAAGATCTGGGACCGTGTCGTTTCCTCGTGGTGCGGCGAGTCCCATGAGGTAGTAGCCGCCATCCTCGGAAGGTCCAAGTACGACCAGTGAGTCACGGATTTGTGACAGTGCGTCTTCAATGTAACTAACAGGCAAGGTTGGTAGATCCGATCCGATGACGAGGACTTTTGGATGCCCGGCTTCAAACAGATCTTCAAACACGCCACGTTGGCGCATTCCGAGGTCATGACCACGTTGGGCGAGCAGGTCGGATGGATTGAGATCAAGCGTTTCGAATCCGTCCGTGCCTCCATCCGGGGCGTAGGCCACACGCACTACGACACCTGCAATACTTCGACAGGTTGTTAGGGTATCCAGCAGAAATGCTGCGTATAGATCGCGTCGGTCAGCTTCCTTGGGTATGCCGTCACGCAGGCGACTCTTTGGGGCATAGGCCCCATGCGGGGCACGTGCCATGATGGCAATTGCTATCCGGTTCGGCATTTATTTGAATGGTGTAAGCAAGAGACCACGCCGAATCAGTGCGACAACACCAACAGCGGTCCAGACAAGCATCCGACCTTTTCTTGCAATGGCTATCGTGACGCCTGCAGTTGTGCCAAATGCCAGGAGATTGCTGAAGAAGGCGGTTCCGGCTTCGTCAACACCGATTCGCATGGGGACAAATTTAAATGCCACGTTGATAAACCGGTTGACGGCTTCGAGAACAAAAGCGTCGAGCACGGTTGGCGGTTGGTCGGAGATGAGCCACAACACTAGAAAAATTTCGGCAATCGCAAGTGCATGGAACGTGAGGTGCAGTGCTGCCACGGAGGTGACGCGTGACCAGTCTTTCGGATAATCACGGTGTACGCGTTGTTCGATATCGAGGGCGTATTGTTCGACGCGTGCCACAAAGGTTGAGGCAATCTGAAGGCGAGCCAGAGACCTCAGGACTTTACTTGCGAGTGGGATCCGTTTCCACAGGAGCCAGTGTACGCCGATGACTAGCGCAGCCAATGTCACGATCGGGACGGCGGTTACAAGGCCTTCGATCGCAGGTGGGCTGACGAGTACAAAAAGAGTCGCACCGCCTGCCGCAATGACGACGACGACTGACAACGTGTAGAACAATGTTTCGACTGCAAGTGCGGGCATGGTGTTGCTGAGTGGTGCCTGGTCTTTTAGGTAAAGCGCCTTGACTGGTTCGCCTAATGCGATGCTCAGCGGGGTGAGATTTCCAAGTGCATCGCCAGCTAGAGAGGCGGTTACAATGTCTCGGAGTCCGAGTCCGTGCCCTAGAGGCAAACAGCGCAACCAGGCGGCACCACGGAGGACGAAGCGTGCGCCTGAGAGCACTAGGATTCCTAAGAACCCCCATCCGATACGGACGATGCCTGCGGTGACGTCTTCCAGTCCAACGCGGTTGACAAAGAAGGTAAACAACGCAAATCCACCAATGGCGATCAAGACCCCTGCAAGGCTAGGTTGTTGCCGCGTCGGCGGAGTGGGCAAAGCGTTCATGGATGAGTGACCGATCCGATTGGAACAGGCGGTCGAAGCACTGACATAATCATGTGATGTCTTCGCTGTCGATTCAGTTGCCTGTCGCCATTATTTTACTTGGTGGGGGACTCGTCGCGACGTTTTCTGGATACCGGCTGTTTCGAGCCCTCCTGGTGTTGTATGGCTTTGTCGCTGGTGTTGTGGTCGCCTCAGTACTGGTTGATGGGTTGGAGACCTGGATGGCGATTGGGGCCACGTTGGGTGGTGGAGTGTTAGGTGCGGCTCTTGTGCGTATTGTTTGGGTGGCTGGTGTTGCCCTAATTGGAGCTAGCCTGGCCGTGTTTGCATTACATCTCTTCATTGAGGGCGACCCGAATGTATGGCTGGTCGTGGCGACCAGTATTGGTGGGGCC
>CAZWKO010000198.1:0-5439 GCA_964634925.1 uncultured Vicinamibacteraceae bacterium | reverse complement strand
TAGGGTGCCATTACCGGCATCGGCTTCAAGCACGGCCAAAATCGATGGCGGGAGTGACTCGAAAGTATTGCCTTGAACTATTGCGCCAGACTGCGGGCTTAAGAGTTGGACGTAGAGCCGATTATTTTTCCGTCTCGAATTTAAACGATCGATGAGTTGGTGGATTGTACCGACCGCCCCGACCCGTCGACCTGACCGAACGTCTTCCTGTTCGAGCGTGACTGCGTCCGCGACCAGTAGTTCTGCCGTGCCGGTGACATGCCGGGGGATATCAAGATCCATCGTGTACGTCCGGTCGTCTCCGTCGTCAGAGCGAGACAACATATGTAGTGCAATCGTTTCTCCGGATTGGACATCGTCTGTATCGAGCCAGGCCCTTTGCAAAGTCGCGATACGCTGAGTTTCGTAAGCTGTGATTGCGACGTCAATACTCTCAACACTTACGGACTCGAATATGTTCGACATTAGCGCAGTGAGTGGCGTCGCTGTCGATAACGCGGCGCTGATGGCAGCAGTCGACCCAGTGTACATATTCTGAAAAGATACGGCGGGTTGGTTGCGTACTTGTGCGACAGTGGTGATGTCGTACGTGCCAGCTCCAACTTCCTGTGTCCAGGAAAACAAGGTATTCAGAACACCGGTATAGGTTAAAAGTGGCGTGAACAATTCGTTGTCAATGATTTCGAATCGAAATGATTCCGTTGCATCGCTATCTGGCGTTTCAAGGGTTACGGAGACCGGAATCATCGTGGGTTCATTGCCGATCGATCCGTAAATCCCCGTGGAACGGTCTTGATCAATTGTGCCGAGCACTTCGCCAATCTCCGCTATGCGTGATGAGATGGCGAGGCTGGGCAGCAAAGTGGTTACTTTAGCGCTGGTCATCGGAAATTGAGCAGAACCGAGATTGTAAAAAGGATGGCCGAATGCATAGACGCGGTCGTCGTCTACCAATGTAACCGTGCCGGTGCCAGCCATCGTTAGATCGCCGCGCATAAGCATTACGCCGACAGGATCGCCAGGTTCGAGACTAATCGATGCGTTCGTTTGATTGATTCCGGTAGTACTCATACCTCCAACGGCGGTCGTAAACCCTGCCTGATCCAACATGGAGGCCCAGATGTCATGTACTTCGGGCACGAATCCATTTAGGACGATCGGTGTACTAATCGGTCGAAGCATCGTGGCGAGGTGGCCAGCTTCGCCAGTCCGTAGTCCTGAAACAGAGATGTCGCGTGGATTATGAGCAAATGGTTCAAGGCTCTGAAATGCTTCGCGCATCTTTCTGGCAATTTCTGTTGGTGTTGAGTCGAGCGGAAGTTGTAAGTTGCGACGCGCTAGGCCCGGTGTGCTCCTCGAGTCGGTCTCAATCATTTCGTCGATGGGCGTGATACCGGCGATTGCATCTTTTGAGAACGAACCGAGCGAGTACGAAACCGCGCCGACAAGACGATCATTGATATAGACAGGACTGCCACTCATCCCTTGGATAACCCCGGTATTCGCCAGGGGGCCGCCCTCTAATCGGGCGATGATTAGGTCTCGCCGGGGTCCCATCACGTTTGTAAGCACCCCGAGGATATGGACGGAAAACTCTGCGCGCGTATTACCTTCAAACACCGTCACGCCAATACCGCGCATTCCGGACCTGACTTCACTTAGCGGCATGGTTTCCGTCGCCGCCGGGACAGTTACGGGTAGTAAAACGATTATTGCGAGCCCGATACACGTGAGGAAGCGCAATATTGTGCTGTGTAGAACGGCTGCTGATATCTGTAATGCTGTGGTCATAAGGGTTAGCCGTAACACCGGTTATATCGGACGAAATGCATGTCGGTCAAGGAGTTGCGTTGACAGTGTGCGAAACGTCTGTTAGCTTCGATGGACGCAATGGATTTTTCTCCAGCAGGTTCGCGCGCGCAACAGCCGATGCCGATAGAGTTGTCGGCCTACTGGTGGTGCTACCGTAGTGCTGCAGAGGCTCAAGAGGCAATTAGGTAAACCCAGGTTCATATCGTTGATCGCCGAGGCCTTTTCAGCATATGCGCTGGAGAGGCTTTTTTTTTAGGGTATTGATGAAAATGACGCAGTTGTGTGCAACCGTGATCGCAGACACCATGGAGGAACTGCGCCAAAAGCGAGACCAGCAGAACGGCGCGGATTTGGTTGAGGTGCGCTTGGACACGGCGCGCGATCCGGACGTTAAAGCCGCATTAAGGGATCGAAAGACAGCCGTTCTCGTGACCTGCCGCCCAAAATGGGAAGGCGGGGAATTTAGGGGGACGGAAGACGAGCGTCGAAGAATACTGTTGGAGGCGGTTGATGAGGGTGCGGAGTATGTCGACGTCGAGCATAACTCCGAGTTTCTCAGTGACGTGCTCGAGCGGAGGCAAGGGCGCGGTGTGGTGGTTTCGTACCACGCGTTTGTGGCGGACCAGCATGACGTCCACAGCCGGTATCGCGCCATGCGGGCTACGGGTGCTGAAGTGGTCAAGATTGCGGTCGCAGTCGAGTCCCTGCGTGCCGGCGTAGAACTCATGGATGTCGGTGACGTGAGTGACCGACGTGTGATCATCGGCATGGGCACAGCTGGAGTGCCCACGAGAATCCTAGCCGGACGATACGGAATGTGTTGGACGTACGCGGGCGAAGCAGTCGCGCCGGGCCAACAAAATCTTGAGCGAATGCGAGATTGGTTTCGTGTTCGGAGCGTAACTGAAAATACGATGGTCTACGGCGTACTGGGGGCACCGGTCAGTCATTCGGTTTCACCAGCGATGCATAATGCGGGCTTTCATGCATTGAATTTGGATGCCGTCTATCTCCCCTTGGAAGCGACCGACATTGAGGATTTTACGGCGTTTGTTCGGTCCGTCGGTCTGCGGGGTGCGAGCGTGACTGCTCCGTTTAAAGAACATGTTGCGGGACGGGTGAGCCAAATGGACGAAACAGCAGCAGCAGTTGGTGCAGTCAATACTTTGCTCTGCGATGGGGATGACTGGTCCGGTAGAAATAGCGATGTTAGTGGATTTCTCTCACCCCTCACTGCGCGGATGTCTCTCAGAGGAAAACTTGCAGTCGTACTTGGTGCAGGTGGGGCGGCGCGTGGCGTGGCGTGGGGCTTGGTGCAACAAGGTGCCACGGTTCGGGTGTGCGCACGTAGGTTGGACCGAGCGCAATTGGTCAGTCGAGCCGTTGGTGCGGAGGCTGGTGAAATGGTTCCAGTGGCCGATTCGTGGGATCTTTTAGTGAACACTACGCCGGTGGGTACGTTTCCGAATTGTGACGAGACGCCACTACCTGACTCCTGCTTTGGCAAAGGCCTTGTCTATGACCTTGTCTACAATCCGAAAATCACAAGATTACTTAAGCAAGCATCTGAGGCTGGTTGTAACACGATCGGAGGGCTTGAAATGCTAGTCGCGCAGGCACGCGAGCAATTTGCGTGGTGGACAGGCGTACAAGCGCCTGAGGGCGTCTTTGAAGAGGCGGCGGAGTTAGAGTTGGTGCGACAGCACGACAAGGAGGTAGATCGAGGTGCCTGATTCAATATCCGAGACCAGTTTCGAACAATTTCGGCTTCTCGCAAAGAGCTCGACGTTCGTGCCTGTGTGTCGTGAGGTCATCGCCGATACGCTGACGCCTGTCTCTGCTTTTTTGCGAGTTGCCAAAGATTCAGATCGGTCGTTTCTTTTTGAAAGCGTGGTTGGTGGAGAGCGATTGGCACGGTACTCATTTCTGGGAAAAGACCCGTTGCTGACACTTCGGTCAGTGCGTGGCGACACTGTGCGTGAGGAAGCTGGTCAGTCTGAGGTAGTCGACACCTCGTTTGTCGAAGCGATTCGTGAACTCATGGCTCGGTATCGCTCGCCGATTGTTCCAGGATTACCTCGATTCACAGGCGGCGCGGTCGGCTACCTTAGCTACGATGCGGCGCGCTGGTTCGAGCCTACGTTGGAAAAGGCACGAGAAGCCTACGCGAAAGCTGAGGATGAAAATGAAACTGCCATCTTTATGCTTTTTGACACGATACTAGCGTTCGATCATGTCAAAGGACGGATTCTTTTAATTGCTAATGTCGCGGTGGAAGAGGTCAACGACGGGCAGCTACGGCTGGCTTATCACGATGCGCAGTCGAAACTAGCTGTATTGCGACGTGAACTGAGCAATCAACTACCTGAATTGGTTTTACAGAAACCAACTGAAATTACGGTTTCGTCGAATACAACCCAGGAGGTTTTCGAAGAAGCGGTTCGGACTGCAAAGAGATACATTGCCGCGGGCGATATTTTTCAGGTTGTCCTTTCGCAGCGGTTTCTAATTGAGATTTCGGCAGATCCATTCACGGTTTACCGGGCTTTGCGGTATGTGAACCCGTCGCCCTACATGTATTTCATACGTATGGGGCCGCTGTCGATCGTCGGCGCGTCACCGGAGATGCTGGTGCGGGCTGAAGGGCGAGCTGTGGAGACGCATCCTATCGCAGGAACTCGTCCGCGCGGGGAAACGGATGCGGAAGATGAGCGGTTGGCAGATGAATTGATTGCCAATAAAAAGGAACGAGCAGAACACGTGATGCTTGTCGATCTTGGTCGTAACGATCTCGGTCGAGTGTGTAGTTTCGGATCGGTCGATGTGCCACAGTTTATGGAACTGGAGAAATATTCGCATGTCATGCATCTGGTATCCCGTGTTGTTGGGACGCTCGATGATGATCACGACAGTGTCGACGCGCTTGCTGCCTGTTTTCCGGCGGGAACGGTTTCTGGGGCGCCTAAGATTCGAGCGATGGAGATTATCGATGAATTGGAAACGACCACACGGGGTGTGTACGCAGGTTCTGTCGGCTATATCGATTTTGCCGGCAACCTCGATTGCTGCATCACCATCCGAACTATCGTGATTAGAGATGGACGGGCGTATGTCCAGGCAGGGGCAGGTATTGTTGCCGATTCTGATCCGGCGGCAGAATATGAGGAAACACGAGCCAAAGCGTCTGCGCTTATTACGGCACTCCAACTCGCTGAAAGAGGTCTTGAGTCGTCGGAATCGGTTGGAGATTGAAAGCGAAAATGATTATTGTCATCGACAACTACGATTCGTTTACCTACAACCTCGTGCAATACCTTGGGGAACTGGGCGCGGAGCTTCGTGTCTTTCGGAACGACGCGGTTGCGGTTAGTGAAATTGTAGATCTCAAACCGACGGGAATTGTGATTTCGCCAGGGCCAGGGCGACCGGAGCAGGCTGGTATCAGTGTGGACCTCATTCGTAACCAGTCCGAATGCACACCTATTCTTGGAGTATGCCTAGGGCATCAGGCGATTGGGCAGGCATATGGCGCGCAGATCGTGTCGGCGCCGGCATTACTGCACGGAAAATCATCGCCTGTGGTCCATGATGGTAGCGATATCCTTGCCGGCGTAAAAAGTCCGTTTG
>CAZWKO010000197.1:0-5447 GCA_964634925.1 uncultured Vicinamibacteraceae bacterium | reverse complement strand
GACGCCGGCGTTATTGGAGTACGACGGAACGACAGAGATCGTGATTACTGGTGGCGATGCCGTGACCGGACATACGCTCGACACTGGTCGAGAGCTGTGGCGGGCGGACGGTCTCAACCCGACTAGAAACAGGTCCTATCGCATTATTGCTTCACCGGTGGTTCACGATGGTCTTATTTATGCCCCAACACGGGTTAAGCCACTACTCGCCCTTCGACCAGGGGGACGTGGTGACGTGCTTGATACTAATGTTGTCTGGGCGACTGACAATGGACCTGATGTGCCGACACCAGTGACTGACGGCGAACTTTTTTATGTGGTGAACGATAGCGGCATTGTATTTGTATCCGATGCGAAGACTGGAGACCCTGTGTATGGACCAGTCAGAATTCAAACAGGTACGTACAGCGCATCACCAGTGTTAGCAGATGGGAAAATCTATATTACTAACGAAGGCGGAATGACTACAGTTTTCAAAACTGGCCCGACGTTTGAGGTGCTGGCGGAGAATGATTTTGATGACTACTGCCTTAGTTCCCCGGCTATTTCTGATGGTCAGATTTTTATTCGGACAACAGGGCACCTCTACGCTATCGGCGAGCGACGCTCACATACGGGCAACTAATCGAGGTTTTCACTTCAAACGCATCAAGAAAGTATTCTGATTTCAGAATGTTCACAACAGGCTGCACCATACGCATGAGTCGCTTCGGACGTTACGAGATTTATGACAAAGTCCGGTTGTTCCAGTAAAAAATCACGGGCGTTATAACAACTGTTGGGGCAAGCCATGCAACCCATATTGGCTCAGTCGTTACATTTGTTACGAGTGCAGCAGTCACTGTCGCGATCGTCCCTGCCAACATATTGGTGAGATGGCGAGAGACACGCTGTTTACCTGTTGCATTGTGGTTTTTCAAAGTTTTGAAATCGGTGATTCCCAAACCGCAGGCTATCAAGCTGAAGGCGATGAGGGTGACCCACTGTGCATTTCCTTGCCTAAGGAATATGAAGGATAACGCTGCCATGCCAACGCCAGATAGTAGTATTGTCGTGACCGCTATCCAGTCCTGAACGTGCGGCACGCCAGACTTGTTTCTTGCAAATCTGAAGCCACTGAATACGAGATAAAAACTGAATAGCGCAATAAGGAAAAGGAACACATTGTTGGTTAGTAATGCCAGTGGCACTGCAGTCACGAAGATGCATAGCATTCCAGCCGTGTAGTACCTGCCGAAGCGCCGGTGCTGTTGGCCACCTTTCTTCGTTACGACAGCGACCGCCGCTGACAGTAAGGCAATACTGCCGCCGAGAATATGAATACCAAGTAACAACTCCATGAGAGAGTAAGCCTATTCTAGGTTTCGGTTCTATCACACTGAGACTGAGACACAGTCTCCTTTTCCCCACGACCGAGAGAGTCAGCGTATGCTTAAAAGAGAGGAATTTACTGAGAAGGAGAAGGCGTCGTGAAAGGTCAAGCTGAAATCATCGATGGTTTAAATGGTGCACTCACAATTGAGTTGACCGCGATTAACCAATATTTTTGTCAAGCAAAAATGTGTGCCGACTGGGGGTTTCATACTCTCGGAAAGAAACATCACGAAGAATCAATCGGTGAGATGAAACATGCTGAAAAATTGATCGAGCGTATTTTGTTCTTGGAAGGTACGCCTGAGATCGCGCGGTATGACGTGATTCGTGTTGGGACTGACGTAAAAGAACAATTTGAAAATGATCTCAAGTTAGAGCTGAACGGTGTGAAAGCGTATAACGAGTTGGTTGAGTTGGCTGTCAAGCTTGGGGATAACGGTACCCGTGAGTTAGTCGCACCAATTCTCACCGAATCTGAAGAGCATGTTGACTGGCTCGAAACGCAGCTATTTCGTATCGAGAAAGTTGGAATAGAAAATTATCTTGCTGATCAGATGGGCGGACACGACGGTTAGCAGCGGGATGTCGTCAGGCGCGAGTCTGTGAAGCAGGGGAGGCAGACGATGCGGCGAGATCCTCCCGTTCCGTTTGGTGAACAGTCAGATAACGCTTTAGAACGTGATGACAGGCGGTACAGCCGTCACCGGCACCGATGGTCTTTCGGATGTCACGAATCGTCCAGTGGGTTTGGGTCGCCAGTGTTGTTAGCAGTTGTTGTTCCGTGATGTGAAGACAGCCGCAGATGTAGTTGGTATCGTCGTTTGTTTCGTCAACGCGTGTGAGTGCTGATCCCGGTTCCACAAATCCATCGTATCGCCTTGGTATATTGAGACGCAATCTCATTTTTTCATTTCGACGAATTCTCCCCCGGGAATGAATGGTTTCTGCATTGTTTTACTGAGAATGGCACTTTATGACCATTAGTTCTGCAGTTGAGCTGCACGTGCCTATCAACGCAAAGTGACCGGCAGTTTTACGAAACCTGTATTCTTACCGGGCCAGATTAGACTCTCTCATGAAGCGTTCGGCACTCGCGATATTGGTTGTGGCACTCTATTTTTTGCACCAGGACTACTGGTTTTGGTTCAGTGCCGAGCCACTTGCTTTCGGTATTTTTCCGGTCGGTCTGTTTTACCACGCTGTGTATTCCATTGTTGTTGCAGTTCTGATGTGGATACTTATTCGTTTTGCGTGGCCCGACCATCTTGAGGATGAATCTGGGCCTCCCGTTTCTTCTGGCGAGGAACCGTCATGATTCCAGCCCTTGTAGTTTTCGCGTACTTGGGCGTTGTGCTCTACATCGGAATTTTTGCATTTCGTCGGGGAGACCGTGGTGGGGCGGCGGAAGGATATTTTCTCGCGAATCGGTCTTTGGGACAGTACGTCTTCCTGTTGTCACTTTTTGGCACCAATATGACGGCGTTTACGATCTTGGGGTCGGCGGGGCATGCGTTTGCAAACGGTATCGTCACATACGGATTGATGGGGTCATCGTCCGCATTTCTTATTCCACTGACACTCTATTTGTTTGGGACCCGCATCTGGGCTCTTGGGAAGCGACATGGCTTTATTACACCGGTTCAGATGTACCGTGATCGATGGGAATGCGGTCATATCGGGACTGCAATTTTTGCGATGCAGGCGGCCTTACTGGTGCCGTACATTGTCATTGCGGTGATGGGCGGTGGAACGACATTAAGTGCGGTCAGCGGGGGTTTTGTGCCGTACTGGTTGGGCGGTCTGGTCGTTGCGGTGGTCGTGATGAGTTATGTATTCCTTGGTGGCATGCGTGGTACTGCATGGGTAAATACCTTTCAGACGGTACTGTTTCTGACATTTGGAGCCGCGGCGATCATTTTTATAGGGATCAGTATTGGTGGATTTCCTCAGGCAATGCAGCAACTGCTCGACTCTCCTGAGACAGCACCGCTCATGACTCGTGAGCAGGTCGCACCACGGTTCTTTTTTAGCTACATGCTGATTCCACTTTCTTCGATCATGTTTCCGCATATCTCTATCTTTTGTCTGACTGCGAGCAAGATGGGGCAGTTCAAGAAGACCATCATTTTTTACCCACTCTGTATTTTGGCCATCTGGCTTCCTTGTACTTTTCTTGGGCTTGCGGCGAACGCGATGACGGATGTTCCCGGGATTGAAGAGAAGATAGAGGCACGTGCAACGCTTGCGGATGAGCGAGAACTACTCACCGGTGCGGAGACAGCCGATCTTCAGCGTGCGGCGGCTGGCGATGACGTCATTATCCTTATGCTTGAGCACTACGCCCCGTTGTGGCTTGCGGGGCTGCTTGGTGCCGGCATTATGGCTGCCGTGATGGCCAGCGATTCTCAGATTCTGGCGTTGTCAACCATGTTTGCAGAGGATGTGTTTGCTTACTATGGGGGAGCATCCCGCTTCGGGCCAGTTGTTCAGGTTCAGACTGGGCGTATTTTTGTTATTGTGATTGCGCTTGTCGCGTACGTCATTGCGTTGCAGGTGCCCCCGGGGATTTTCGGGATCGCTGTGCAGTACGCATTTTCAGGCTTTACCACGCTCCTGCCATTATTGATTGCAGCACTGTTTTGGCGAAGAAGCACCAAGTGGGGCGCACTAGCTGTGGTCATCTGGACGGCCAGTACTATGACAGCCGTCGCAGTGCTGCAAGCGACGATACCCGCACCGCTTCCAGGGACTGTCGTGTCTGTGTGGGCTATTAACGGTATTGATGTTATAACTCGCACGCCGGGCGGCACGGCTGTTCTTGGGTTTATGCCAGTGTTGCCGATGCTGCTGGGGTCCTCCTTACTGATGGTTATTGTCTCATGGGTCACGCC
Organism: uncultured Vicinamibacteraceae bacterium; assembly: GCA_964634925.1. Taxonomy (GTDB): domain Bacteria; phylum Acidobacteriota; class Vicinamibacteria; order Vicinamibacterales; family UBA8438; genus DTWD01. Next base: position 1,182 of record CAZWKO010000197.1, on the reverse strand, counting down.
GGCACCGACAGCAAAGACACTCGCTCGATATTTTTCGATACCTCACGTATCAGGACACGTCGAGCCTGTTTAGGCGGACGTGATAACTGATTGTCTAAACCCGTCAAGCCCAGCGAATTTGGCATCGCTGCCGAGTTCCTGCTCGATTCTGAGCAGACGGTTGAATTTCGCGGTTCGTTCACCACGGCACCCTGACCCTGTTTTGATATGACCACAGTTGGTTGCCACTGAGAGGTCGGCAATAAAGGTGTCTTCAGTTTCCCCAGATCGGTGCGACATATATGCACCGTACCCGTGTTTTTGAGCCAATTGAACCGTTTCTAGTGTTTCAGACACAGTACCAATTTGATTCAGTTTCACAAGGATCGAGTTTCCCACCTTTTGCTCAATAGCTTGTTTAAGAATCGAGGGGTTGGTACAGAAAATATCGTCACCAACGAGTTCGATGCGTTCGCCAAGACTGCGTGTCAGTGCCGCCCAACCATCCCAATCGTTTTCAGCTAGCGCATCTTCAATCAGCACGATGGGGTATCGATCGATCCACGATTGCCAGAGTTCAATCATGTCTGCACTAGTCCGGGTTGACTGATCTGATTTAAATGCGACGTAACTTCCGTCCTGCCACATTTCACTAGTTGCTGGATCAAGACAGAGTGCGATATCTGTGCCAGGGGTGTAACCAGCCTGTTCAATGGCGGCAATGATCAGTTCGACGGCTTCCTCGTTGCTTGCAAGGTCTGGCGCGAAACCGCCTTCATCGCCAATGCCTGTTGACTTACTTTGTTTTTGCAGCAGGGAACGAAGGGCATGGAATGTTTCAATACCCATGCGAAGCGCTTCGGAAAATGTAGGTGCATTGTGTGGCGCGATTTTGAACTCTTGAAAGTCGACGGTGTTATCTGCATGCCGTCCGCCGTTAATAACATTAAGGCAGGGCACAGGGAGCACAACGGCATGGTCACCACCAAGTTGTCGATAGAGCGGTGTGCGCGTGGCAGCGGCAGCGGCGCGTGCCGCCGCCATGGAGACGCCGAGTATGGCATTTGCGCCGAGCCGAGCTTTATTTGGAGTGCCATCGAGTTCACGCATGCGTCGGTCGAGGCCAGGCTGGTCCATGACATCGTAGCCGGTCAGTGCGGCGTTGATCTCGGTGTTCACATTGTTGACGGCCTGCTGAACGCC
>CAZWKO010000196.1:0-5503 GCA_964634925.1 uncultured Vicinamibacteraceae bacterium | reverse complement strand
TAGTATGAGTCCCGCGAAACCTGCATCGCCCCAGTCATGGATTTTGTCGATGAGATCGCTAACTTCTTGGCATGCTCGCCAAAGCATTTTTTTATCGCCAGTGTCTCAATCTTGTCGTTGTATGGAGTCGATGTCCCGTGAGCATTAACGTATTGAATCTCGGAAGGACCGATCCCAGCGTCCTTAATGGCATTCTCCATGACACGGACCGCGCCGGCACCATCCTCCGCCGGAGCAGTCATGTGATGTGCGTCTGCCGACATGCCATAACCGACCAGTTCACAGTAAATCTGTGCGCCTCGAGCCTGTGCATGCTCCAGTTCTTCAAGAATCACGACACCGGAGCCCTCGCCAATAATGAAACCATCACGGTCGAGGTCAAACGGTCGACTGGCCTTCTGAGGATCGGCATTACGAGTCGACAAAGCCCGCATTGAGGCAAACCCGCCTACACCCATAGGTGTAATGGCCGCTTCAGACCCACCAGCAATCATGACCTCCGCACCACCACGTCTAATAATCTGAAGTGCGTCTCCGATTGCATGGGCAGAAGCAGCACAAGCAGTAGCAGTTGCCAAATTAGGTCCTTTGGCACCGAAACGTATCGAAACCTGTCCCGCAGCTAAATTAATAATGGCTGACGGAATAAAGAATGGCGATATCTTACGAGGCCCACCCTTTAGCAACGCCCGATGTTCGCGTTCGATGGTACCAAAGCCACCGATCCCTGAAGCGAGAAACACTCCAACATCATTACCGAGTCCACCATTTGTCGAAAGATTTGCATCATGAAGAGCAAACTCAGACGCAGCAATTGCGTACTGTATAAAGACGTCCATCTTCTTGACGTCTTTCTTCGACACGAACTGCAAAGGATCGAAATTTGGAACTTCACCAGCAATAGTTGACGCAAATTCCGTCGGGTCAAAGTGGGTAATGGTACGAATTCCACTCCGGCCTGATAATAACCCGTCCCAGTTTTCCTGGGTTCCTAAGCCGAGAGACGACACAAGGCCAACCCCGGTCACGACAACGCGCCTTTCCACGTTACTCATATCAACTACGAGAATGCCCGCGTACTACTTTCCTTTGCCGTGAGACGTAATGTAGTCAACGGCCTCCTTTACCCGAGTAATCTTTTCAGCATCCTCGTCAGGAATTTCGAGTCCGAATTCTTCCTCAAACGCCATAACCAATTCTACGGTGTCTAACGAATCCGCCCCCAAATCATCAACGAAAGAAGCATCCAACGTTACTTCCTCTTCGTCCACACCTAACTGCTCAATAATAATGCTCTTAACTTTTTCAGCGACCGCCATTCAACAACCTCCTACATATACAACCCACCATTTACTGCTACTACCTGCCCTGTAATATACGATGCTTCGTATGACGCAAGAAAGCATACAGCCGAAGCCACCTCATCTGGAACGCCTAGACGAGCCATGGGAATCTGCGCTGATAACGCTTCACGCGCACGCTCATCAAGTCCTGCCGTCATATCGGTATCAATCATCCCGGGAGCCACAACATTCACCGTAATACCACGGGAAGCGACCTCCCTAGCCAATGATTTACTAAATCCTATCAAACCCGCTTTCGATGCTGCATAATTGGTTTGGCCAAGATTTCCAGACTGTCCCACGACGGAACTAATATTGATAATCCGACCGCTGCGCTGCTTCATCATGGTCCGCAAAACCGATTGGCAGCATCCATAAACCGATGTCAAATTTGTTGCTATAACGGTATCCCAATCTTCAGGCTTCATGCGCATCAGCAGCTGATCTCGAACTATGCCAGCATTATTCACGAGCACATCAATGCGTCCGAACTGTTCCACAACCACTTTCGCAGCATTCGGAATGGACTCTGAGTCAGTGACATCAAGAGATAATGCTACAGCCTTTCCACTTTCATCATTTATCTTATCGACAACTGCATCAGCATTGTTAGACCGTGCCGAAGCGACAACAACGAAACCAGCATCGGCTAACTTTAATGTAATCGCTCGCCCGATTCCTCGAGACGCACCAGTAACCCAAGCGACTCGTTTAATTGTCTGTTCCATCAAATATACTCATCCAGAATGATTAGAGAAGGATTCCCACTCGGCCTCAACAGATCCAAAGCTATCTGGATCTTCAACGTTCAAAACACTAACAGAACGATCTGTCTTTTTTATCGACCCAGTCAGCACACGTCCCGGACCAACTTCCAAGAACGTCGTCACACCTTTGTCAATCAATGTTCGCACTGATGCTTCCCATAACACCGGCAAACTAACCTGACTTATTAGCGCCTCAACAGACTCCTTACCTGTTCGTTTTGGCGTCGCATCAATATTCGCAACAACCGGTACAGAAGGATCCCGCACCACTAGGCCACGAAGCTCTGGCTCCAAACGGTCCTCCGCCGGCTTCATAAGTGCACAATGAAACGGTGCGCTGACCGAAAGAGGTACAACTCGTTTTGCGCCAAGTTCTTTTGCCTTCACAACAGCGCGTTCTACGGCCTGGGTATCACCAGAAATGGCGATTTGATTCGGCGTATTAAGATTCGCAGCACTCACCACCTGATCTCCAGCAACTTCAGCACATACCTGCTCGATTCCTTCTTGATTAAGTCCGATTACAACTGCCATGGCTCCTTGCCCAACAGGCACAGCCTCCTGCATGTACCGGCCCCGTTTACTTACCAAGCGAAGAGCATCAGCGAACCCCAGTGTTCCGGCTGCAACGTGAGCCGAATATTCCCCAAGACTATGTCCGGCCATATACTGAGCCTCGTAACCGCGGGAACTCAACAGGCGACAGGCAGCGACGCTCGTAGCCAAAATCGCCGGTTGCGTGTTCTCCGTTAACTGTAATTCTTCTGCAGGACCATCAAAACATAAGTGACTAATTTTCCGACCGAGCGAATCATCGGCCTCTTCAAAGACCTGACGACAAATCGGAAATACGTCAGCAAGTGCCTTGCCCATACCCACATATTGGGATCCTTGCCCAGGAAAGACGAATGCGACCATCGGATCTAGTGGCTCCTTTCTACACTGAGTGACGTCATGCTTTCGCCAATCGACTGCACTAAACCTTCACGCAAAAAACGATACGTTAATGCCAATGCATTTCTTACCGCCTTAACCGACGAACGTCCGTGACCGACTACCGCGAGACCGGCTGCACCAAGTAATGGCGCGCCTCCGTACTCCGAGTAATCAACTCGACGTTGAAATCGTCTATACGACCTCCGAGACAACAAATACCCCAACTGCGTTGTAAAAGTACGATTAAGCTCATCACGCAATAAATCTTCAACAACTTCCACTAGCCCTTCACTTACCTTGAGAGCCACATTACCGGTAAATCCATCACAAACGATCACATCCGCATCACCACCGTACAAGTCTCGCGCTTCAAGATTACCTATAAACTGAAGTCGGCTATCAGATAGTAAGTGATAAGCGTCTCGGGTCAACTCATTGCCCTTGGTCGCTTCTTCTCCGATGGACAACAAGCCTACTCTAGGATTTGAAATTCCGAGGACTTTTTTTGCGTAAACGGTACCCATCTCAGCAAATTGCAACAAATGACGTGGTCGACAATCAATTGTCGCACCGACATCAAGTAAGACTGCATCCCGATGTCGAGTGGGGATTGTCGTCGCAAGCGCCGGCCTATCTACGCCAGGCATCATCCCGAATGCTGAATGAGCAGCAAGCAGTGTTGCCCCGGTATTGCCAGCACTAAAAAAAGCAGCTGCCTCGCCTTGCGCGACTAACTCAGCTGCAACTTTTACAGAAGCATTCGGCTTGCGCCGGACCGCTCTAGGCCCCTCTTCCATAGCAATTACTTGACTCGCCGAAACAACGCGAACATCAACTTCTTCCGTTATAGTATTTTCCTGTCGATGCAGCTCATCTTTAACAAAAGAGTCTGGACCGACCAGCGTTAATCCAAAACCTAGATGGCGGGCTGCACTAAGCGCACCGGCAATAACATTCCGGCCCCCTAAGTCACCACCCGCAGCATCGACAGCGATTCGAATCCCTTGCACGGGGGCACCTACTAACAATCATCCCATTGCTACCAATGACCCTACGGTCTCTGCAACCCTACGGTCTCTGCGGTTAGCTTGAAGCTTCGCCCCAATACAGCTCACGCCTCTTTGACCGCCTTAACCTGGCGTCCCCTGTAGTATCCGCAATTTGAACAAACACGGTGAGATTCTTTTGGTTCATGACATTGTGGACATTCATTCGTAGAAACAACCTCAAGGGCATCATGCGCCCGGCGCTTTGATGTTCTCGCCTTTGAATGTCGTCGTTTGGGGTTTGCCATTTATCTAATCCTTTCGCGTTGCTTTGTCCATCGGCTCTGGAAGTAGCGTGCGAAGCGCGTCAAGGCGTGGATCTCGCCATGAGGTCTCGCATCCACAGGCTGCAACATTCCTATCAGCACCACAGACAGGACACAATCCCAAGCAATTTTCACGACACAGCGGCTTCATTGGTGACGCCAACTGCAATTGCTCTCGAGTCATCTCACCAAGATTGATTTGGTCGTCTCGATAAAAAGCTGTCGCCAAATCATCCTCAGAAATTTCGTACTCACCTTCTCCCGTATTTACAACCTGCGGTAAATAGCGCAGATCGATGTCCATCACTATTGGCACATCGAACGATTTAAGACAGCGACAACATATTCGTCGAACCGTTGTAGCGACACGACCGAACAACCGGTATTTATCACAATCTTTCCGAACCCGAAGCTTTAACTCGACTGGCGTGGTTACCACCCAATCACCCTCAGCCTTATCACCTATTGCAGCCGGCGACAACGACCTCTCAACCACTTCTTCTAAGTCACGAAGTTCGCGTAAGTCCAACAACATCAACAATCTCCGTGCACTCTCGTTCCGCGACCCAGAACCCTCAACTATACCACGTGGCCACTAGCATCCTCGCCCCAAGGTCGTGGGACGAATAACTCCTTAAAAAGACCGATCGCAAAACGGTCTGTCATGCCAGCAAGAAAATCCTTCGCTGCGACATCCAGTCCATCCCTCTTAAGTGTCTGACGATCCAAAAAATGTTCGGGTGTGTCACGAACCTTGTTCCATAGACCACTAAGGATGCCATATGCTTTTTTGAACTCAACAGTCGCTTGGTCATTTTCGTAGACAGTCTCAAACAGAAAAGCCCGCAAATCAAGAGTCGCTTGTAACACTTCAGCACTCATGTCGACTTCGACACCACTCGATCGCTTAAGCGTCTGACGCACAACATCCGTAACCATGCAACCAATACGCTCGGACGACGTAGAACCAAGCACGGAAACAAGGTTTGAAGGCAGGTCCTCTATACTCAATATCCCGGCACGAACTGCATCGTCGATATCATGATTAACGTAGGCGATGATGTCAGCAACTCTCGCAACCTGCCCTTCAAGGGTCGAAGCTCTATGTTCCGGATCCGCTCCGACCGGCGCACCTTTTTTTCCTT
>CAZWKO010000195.1:0-5506 GCA_964634925.1 uncultured Vicinamibacteraceae bacterium | reverse complement strand
TCATCTGGAAAAAATGCGTCTATTGTCTGGTCGACATCATCCAAATAGCCACGGTTAATCGCAATACCAACAAGAATGGAAATTAATGTCTTCGATGCCGATTTTAGATTTGCCAGACTACGGACACCCGCCCCATTAAAATAGTGCTCCTCAACTAGGTCACCATTGATCGATACGAGTAGACTGCGGAGTCGCGGGTGTTGCGTTAATTGGGAGACGATGGCGTTTCGCCTATCCACATCAAGCTCTCTCTCCGCGGCATACACCGAAGACAGGAACACATTCGAGCCGATGCCTGCAATCGCTGCAGTCCCCAACAACACCATCAAACGAACACTCATAGGTTCTGCATCCTGTTCGCTTTAACTACATCAATTCCCAGCAAGGCCATTCGCGGCGCATGGAGCCTATCGCTGTGCCCCACAAAGGTCACAACCTTTCAATTGTCGGTATCGTGCCTCCGCCTGCCGTACGATTGGCTTCACAACACGTGACCAAGCAAGGTAGCCGAGCTCGGTCAGGTGCAAGTCATCCTCAATGAAGAATTCTCTGCGCGGTCTACCATCGGCACCCAGCGTAACGTTGGTAATGTCTGCATAGTACAGATTCGTATTGGCATCAATCTGCTGACGAATCAGCATGTTGGTTTCCTGCATGGCATCCCACGTATTCCATCTGGCAATGCTGGGCCGAATAGACACAAAAATAATTTGCGTATCTGGCAACACCTCGTGCACTGCACGAACGAAATCACCAAAATGACCAGACGCAACACTCGGTGACTGCCCTTGCCACAAATCATTATCACCGGCATACAACACAATGGTCGAAGGCTTAAAGGGAATCAGGAGCTGCTCGGCGAAATAAGCATTATCGTCAAGGCGGGAACCGCCAAAACCTCGATTGATGGTTCTAAAATCAGAAAACCATTTCTGATCATTCCACCGCCATGCGGTCGCACTACCCGCAATAAGCAGCACCTCTTGGTCAAGCTCTTTCCAAGCCATTTCCTCCAGGTATTCCGGAATAGTTGGTCGACGATTTACCGCACGAGGCGTCTCGTCAAGCCATCTTGTCGGGGGGCCTGCATATTCGCCTTGTTGCGCAAAAACAACTTGCGCACCACACGCCAGAACAGACACGACCGCACACACAAACACCAAAGACGGATGTAACTTCATCTACACAGTCTCCTCAGAAACGGCCTCGATTATAGATCTCTATTCCGGCCACTGCCTCCCCGAACTTTACGCGGAGCCGTAATGATATGGTGGAAGTCGATGCTAGCCGATCCAACAACGTCATCGCTCTTGGTGATCGGAACCATTTGGGTAGCACTGGTGCTGTACGTAGCCGGAGAATTCGGACGTTCCTTCAGGCCGCGTGTGTCGTGGGCACGCCCCGTGTGGATTCTTGGGAGCATTTGCTACGTCTGCCACGTGATAAGCGCTTTTTCGTTACACCACCACTGGAGTCATTCTGCTGCGTACGTATACACCGCGGCCATCACTAATGACCTTGTGGGAATAGATAGTGGCCTTGGCTTGTGGGTGAACTACGTGTTCACTGTAGTCTGGGTCGGGGAAGGTCTCCTACCAGGACGCTGGAGCCTACCGGCAAACCGCCGTCTCAATCGCATAGTACGGTCCGTCTTTCTTTTTATGATTATCAACGGTGCCGTCATCTTCGTGGCAGGACCTCAACGTTGGTTTGGACTATTCCTAGTTGCAGCCCTGCTTACCATCTGGTGGAACGACACGGAAACGTTCTCCGATTAAACCTCACTATCAGTTTGAGCCCGGCAAGAGACGACTATATACATCGAGCGCACGCACGGCCATCGCATCGGCACTGTAATGCTCCCGAACGGCGCGCGATCCTGATTGGCCAAGCGCTCGACGACCTGCATCATCATTTCGGAGCCGAACTAATTCAGCCACGAGTGCCTCAGGAATCTCTGGCGGGACCAACACACCCCCACCGGTGCGCTGGATAAACTCCGTATACGTTCCACGATCGGGCGCAATCACTGGAACACCACATGCCATCGCCTCAAGCAGGGCGAGTCCTTTCGGGTCGTCGTACGTGGCCGGAACCGTAAATAAATCAAGTTCCTGAAAGAACGACACCTTGTCTTCAAGTTCGAGAGGACCGCGATAGTGAATTTCATTTTGCAGGTCCCACTCGGCAATCTGACGCGTGAGGCCCTCAAGATAGCCTCGATGTTCTGGACCGAGATATCCTGCTAGTTCCAGACGGCACTCCTCAAATTCATTTTGCTCGCGCAGGCGATGATACGCGTCGCAAAGCAAATGAATCCCTTTCTCAGGGGCAATCCTACCGAGATACCCAACAGTAAATGGCTGGTCAGAAGGCCTGAGGCGGGGCGTAAATTCGTCCGCGGAAATTCCCAACGGCACAACGTCAATTTTTGCGCCTGGTATCTGCAAGTACTCAGCCATATACCCCGCGCAGTAATCACTCACCGCAATAAACCTATCGACGGACTGAGCATGCTCCCGTATAAGACTGAGGGCACGTGACCGATACGGTTCGGACAGATGATCAAGGAAAATATTTTCGCCTTGGAGCGTGCAGCAAATCGGTCGCTCGATCGCTTTCTTCAGCGCAGGCGCCAAAGAAATCAATATTGAATTCGAAATATCGATAACGTCAGGGATCGGTTGTGTCTTGAGCCAATGGACAAGCTTGTCAAATTCTTTTCGCTGACGACCGTGCTGCCCCTCAAGAATCGACACCGTTAGTTCCCCGAGTTGCTCCGGCTGCGTCTGCACCCCTCGCTGAGACACCGCGCGCAACAACCACGGCGATTCCCACAAGCGGTCAATCATCCACGGAGTGGATCGGAAAAGACGCGAGTACTGTTCGAGATACACACTGATCCCGCCAAAAAACACGCGCTGCTCACTAACGCTGGGACCGTCTGTACGTGGGGGCGTGTAGAGCGGAACAAGGAGCACTTCGTGCCCTCGCTGTAAAAGAGCTTTTGCCAGTACGTTATCTCTGATACAGCTGCCACAGTACATGCCACCAGCGCCGGCAGTAATTGAAGTGATCCGCATGGCCTACTAGAAAAGAGTCGGCATTATACAAGTTCGCGCTACCACGCCTAAACACACCTTACCGGCATCGAAATAACCTAGGAGTCCGCGATGCAATAGAGATACTGCTGTCCGCGAAGATAGATTTCACCTTCGACCACAGCGGCAGATGCGTCAATTTGATCATCTAATGCATTCGTAGCCACGACACGCAGTTGGGAGCCAGTTTCCAAGACAAGCGTTACCCCATCACGACTCGTCACATACAGATAATTACCTGCCACCACAGGCGATGCGTAAATATCTCGAATACCAGGAAGACGCTCCGGACCATAAAGTTTCCGACCGCTTTTGGCGTCATGCGCCGACAAAACCCCGGAATTACTTTTCGTGAAATAAAGAATTCCATCGTGCAAAACGGGCGAGGGAACATACGGTGTGTCACGATCGTGTGACCAAACAATCGCATCTGTGCCAGTGATATCACCACGAGCCTTTGAAAGATCAACCGCATACAGTTGATTCCCACGATACCCACTCATCAGGTACACAATGCCGTCGGCGGTCACCGGCGTTGGTATCGCATTGAGTGTCACGCCGGCACCTTCCCAGATAAGATCCCCGTTTTCAACGTCATAACTTCGTACACGATCCGTCGCACTTGTTATGACCTGAGTTCTCCCTTGGTAGTCCACAACAAGTGGGGTCGACCATGACGTAATCTCTTCACGTGGGGTCCGCCAACGTTCTTGCCCCGTCCACTTATCGAGCGACGTGATAAATGACTGCCCCTGATGATCCCACACCACTACAATGGAATCACCGTGCAAGGCTGGAGACGCACCTTCTCCAAACCCCATGCGGATATCCATATCGCCAAAATCCTGGTCCCAGAGCAGTGTTCCGTCGAGGTCGTAGCAGTAAAGCCCGCGTGAACCAAAGAATGCACATAACACTTCACCATCAGTAACGGCCGAAGCCGAAGCCCAACTACCAGTCGCGTGGCGCCCTTCGTGCGGTTGCTCCGAGACAGCAACCCGCTCCCAAACGACCGAACCGTCACGCCGGTCATAGGCACTCACTGTGAACTGCTGGACCTCGCTCGAACTTAACATGGGAACACCGACGGCACCCATCAAGCGATCCCGCAGGCGCCCGAAAAGCCCCGGACCACCTGCGCTACCGGCACCAGCAGGTATCGCAGAAAGAATAAAGACGCGGTCATCCCATACGATAGGCGACGCTGACCCATGGCCAGAAAGTTCGACCTTCCAGCGAATATTTTGTGTCTCACTCCATTCCATTGGAGGGTTTGCCGTCGGAGACGCTCCGGTAGCCAATGGCCCGCGCCACTGGGGCCAACTAGTCGTCTGGGTATCCAATAAACCCGTATCCTGCCCGACCAGCGGTAAAGTCAATATGCTCAGTGCAACAACGATAAATCCAAAACTTCGCACAAGGTCCCCTTTACTTAATAGCAATCGCTGAATGCTGACCACCCAGTTAATCATCAATCGCTAGACGTAGAATATCCTGAACCTTACTGATACTGAGATAAGATAACGACACTATGATGATGAATTTCAACGGATCACTTGTCGTTGTTCTTATGGTCGTAATGGTATTTGGGCTGGCTGCCGCCGCCAGTGCTCAAAGAACTGTTACTGCTCCGGCCGATGTCGCTGCACCGCCCGATGATGCAGAAGTAACCGCCTCTGGGCTCGCGTCGAAGATCGTCGAAGCAGGAACCGGCACACAAAACCCTGGGCCGACGTCAACAGTCACTGTCCACTACACAGGCTGGCACACCAACGGCGAAATGTTCGATAGCTCCGTCACTCGAGGTCAACCAGCATCATTTCCACTCAACAGAGTTATTAGCGGATGGACCGAGGGTGTTCAGCTGATGGTCTCCGGCGAAAAACGACGGTTTTGGATTCCAGAAAGCCTCGCCTATGGCGGTCGTCCTGGCTACCCCGCAGGCATGCTTGTGTTCGACGTCGAATTAATCTCGATTCAGTAAACAGCCGTCTAGAAACCTGGGGGCGCTTCGTGTCGCCCCCAGTCCTCTTAATCACTGTTTGCGAAGTGTCGCACCTTCCCACGTCAAGCTCGTAAATTGATCATTGGCGAAAGTCACCACTACGGGTTCAGAAATTGAATATTTGTCGTCATCGCCATCGTAATCCCTGACGACGAGGAGCGCACTGAGTTCAACAACGCCGTACGTCCCTTCACCTTCCTCGCCTTCAGCATCTTCGAATTCAAAGATACCGTCTTCCTTGAATTTAATTTTTGGCGAACCACCCTCAGCCTCAAAGTCCTGCTCTCCACGAAGACGACCACCACTTGCCAGCGCTTCAAGCTCTACATCAAGTGGAGGCCCAGCACTAGACCGAACGTTTTCCGCAACACGGACGCCCTGGTATCCATCAAGCGTAAAA
>CAZWKO010000194.1:0-5509 GCA_964634925.1 uncultured Vicinamibacteraceae bacterium | reverse complement strand
AACACCCAGGCCATAGACCCAAATGTATTCTGATAGCTGAACGTTGACCAACGCTTCCAGTTTATGAACATCCCAATACTCAAACGGCCCAAAGAAGTTCCAGTTTGGTCCTCGCAGAAACGTACCCAGCACAATAAGTGAAGTCCAAAGCACGACAAAGCCAAACAGAAAGATCACAATCTCGGCCTTGCGTTCATTGAAGGTGTAATACCCATTCCCCTTCGGATTCGTATCGACATACGGAATGGCCATCAACCCCACAATAATGAAACTCGGCAGGACGACCCCGGCAAGCCAGGGATCGAAATACACCAACATCTCCTGTAGACCGAGAAAATACCATGGTGCTTTAGACGGATTCGGCGTGTTCGCAGGGTTCGCTGGCTGTTCAATCGGCGCTTCCAATAATACCGACCACGCCACAAGGACTGCCGAGCACAACACCAGACAGATTAACTCCGTATAGACCAGGTCTGGCCACACCCACACGCGATCAGATTCCTGTTTCTCAATTACATCGTCGCCGGCTGCGACCCGTTGATCGTTACGAACGCCCTCGCGGATGGAATACCACGTGAAGAAGATCACGCTAAAAATCAGAAAGACAATCGGTACGTTGTCAGCTTTCGCAATAATCAGAAAAAAGTTCTCGTCCGTAAGCCCCCAGCCAAAAAACACCACCAAAAACCCCATCAAGCCGTACCCGACGGAATCCTTTATAAATGCCTCGCGCTTCCAGACAATAAAGACGAGCGCTAAAACCGAGAGAATAAAAAACAACCTCGGATCCGCGACCAGATTAAACAGTCCCTTAATTGCGTCCATATCGACTTGTCTCTCTCACGTAGTAATCAACCATCAACTACACCATTTACCCGCGTTTAGAGCGGCCCAGAAATACCGCCATCCTTGCGAACGCGCCAAAAGTGGATCGCCATCAAGAACCCGATCACCAATGGAAGGGCAACGCAGTGCAATACGTAAAACCTCAACAACGCGCCTTCACCAACAAACGTACCGCCGAGAAGCGCAAAACGTGCATCGTCGGCGGCGTGCACCAATTGAATATCGCCGATAGCCAGCAAGGAAGCGCCAGGGCCTTCGTAACCAAGGAATGGGGTCGCCCGCGCCATATTCGACCCGACGGTGATCGCCCAAATTGCCAACTGATCCCACGGAAGTAGATAACCCGTAAACGACAGAAGCAGCGTCAATACCAGCATGATCACACCGACATTCCAGTTAAATTCACGGGGCGGCTTATATGACCCCGTCATAAACACCCGAAACATGTGCAACCACACCGTAATAACCATAAGGTGCGCACCCCAACGATGCATTTCTCGCATAATTCCGAGTGGCACGTGCTCACGAAGACCGACAATGTCCGAGTAGGCATATTCGAGGGTCGGACGGTAATAAAACATCAACAGCAGTCCGGTGAATGTCAACGTGAGAAACACGAAAAAGCTCAAGCCACCCATGCACCACGTATAGCGCAGTCGAACGCCGTGCTTTTTTAAACGCACGGGATGGAGATGCAAAAAGACGTTGGACAGCATCACCAAAACACGGTTCCGATCGTTAATCGGCGCACCGTGCCTAAAGATAGACTTCCAAATCTGCGTCTCAGTTAACCAGTTCCATGCGCGTACCAGCGCGTTTTCCTGCGGTTCAATTGATTTCGCGTCTGCCATCGTTTCCGCTCAGTCCTTTACACGGCCAAAAAGGCCTCAGGGTCAGTCCATTGCCCGAGTTCTTCCTGATATTTTTGAGCCTTATCTATCAAGATTTGGCCATCCTCGGCCAAAATGATACGCGCGCGCTCCAACGGACGCGGCGCCGGTCCTTCAAAGTTAATGCCTGTTGGCCTAAACCCACTCCCGTGACAGGGGCATTTGAATTTGCTTTCCGCAGACAACCAGTTTGGCGTGCAACCGAGGTGCGTGCACGTGACTAGCAGCGCATAAAACCCCGAACCCTCGTGATAGTCATCAAACGGCGTCCGAACCACCCAGACACCGAATCGATCCTTCCAACGTTCATCGACGCCTTCACCGTACTCATCAGGAAAGCCAATCGTGAATTGCTGCGGTGGTTCGTTCAGCACGTTCGGAAACATAAAACGCCCGGTCGCCGCAAGACAGCCCGCCGTCGACGCCGTAAACGCGCCCCAGGCCAGTCCCATCCATCCTCGCCGTCCCATAAGGGGAGAAACGTCATCCGCTGTTCGAGGCACCACCACTTCAGCGAGACGTGCTGCCGCTGTGGTCGTCCGCCCGGCGAGCGCTGCCTCTTCGAGAGGCTTGACTGCCGCCCGAGCAACCGCTCCCTCGCCTACCACCTCTGCGACGCCATCGCTGGTCGAAGATACAACTGGTCTTGTATCGGGGCGTGGTTCCGGCTTGCTTCTAAACAGAAGGATAAAAAGAATATGTGCAGCAAACATCGCCACACCACAAATCACGACGGCTGTTAAAGGATTCACGCGTCAAGCCTCCCTACGTCGACCAGTTCCACCTTCATGGTCGATTGATTTAAGACGTCAAGCGCCTTAAGCGCCACCTCGCGGACACGAAGATTTGTGTCAGTTTCACTCAACGCTTCAATTGAACTACGCAATTCGGACGCGCCAAGCGACGCCGCCGCCTGCAACCCGCTCACGATAACCTCACTCACCGGATCAATAGTTGACTCGGATGTTGCCGTACGTGTGACCATGCGCTCTACGTAACTCCTATCCAGCATGCGACGAATAATTACCATGCCGTCACGATTGCCATGTCGGGCCAACGCTACGGCAGCGTTCCACTGCACATCCGCGACGCTGTCCTCAAGTGCCGTGCGTAGCGTAGCATCCCGACCGTCTGGAGATAGAATGCCCACCGCATACACCGCCATTTTCCGAACACCGGCATCGTCCGACTGGTACATTTTAGAGATCTCATCGATCGTTGCCACATCCCCCAACGACGCAAGTGCGAAAATCACGCTTATTCGCGTTTCGGTATCGGGATCATCGAGTGAAGCCACCAATTCATTCACAGCAGTCGGTGGCGGACTGTTCAGTCGGCCTATCGCGAGCGCGAGGTATCGTCGGACTCGAGGATCGTCATTGTCGGAATTCGAAAACGCCTGAACGATATCGGTGGCTAGACCAGGAAACTGTCTTTCTGTTTCCGGGTTCGACAGTAACCTAGACAGCTCATAGGCCGCCGGCCAGCGCCGTTCCCTTCCACCGACACGCACGTCCGACAGCAATTCCTGCGGCGTTCGCTCGCTGGATAGCAGCATTCGGAAGCCGCCATACACCAGAACCACCATCCCGACGACCGCTAGCGGTATAAGGAAAAATTGCACAGCTAATGCCGGTGCGGCCGTCAGCGGGCTAACGCGCGCAGACGGCTCTTTTTCGATGAGTTTCGCCATTCTGGTTTCGCTATAAAGGCGTATAAAACGCAACACCTAGTGATTTGTGAATATATTCACAACCACTCATAGTCAATAATGTACTATTCAATTCCCCACCTGGTCAAGCCGGTCCGACCGTCACGCACAGACATTACCGTCCTACTTTCAGTCAATTACAAGAACCCTCTTAACTTCAAACCACGTCATTCCATCAAATCTTTGGCAACGTAACCTGCTGTTGCGCTTGGTATTTCCCTTTTTTATCCGCATACGACCGTGCGCATGCCTCATCACTCTGAAAAAACAGTACTTGGGCAATTCCCTCATTCGCATATATCCGAGCCGGCAAGGGCGTTGTGTTCGAAATTTCGAGTGTCGCGGTCCCTTCCCACTCCGGCTCAAATGGCGTCACATTCACTATGATCCCGCAACGCGCATACGTCGACTTTCCCAAACAGACAGTCAGGACGTCCCGTGGTATCCGAAAATACTCAACGGTCCGTGCCAAAGCAAAAGAGTTCGGTGGCACGATGCAAACATCCGCCTTCAAATCCTGAAACGATCTCGGGTCAAACGCTTTCGGATCAATCACAGTGGTATTTATATTTGTAAAGATCTTAAATTCGTCGGCGACCCGAATGTCATAACCGTACGAAGAAACGCCGTATGAAACCACGCCCTCCCGCACCTGATCCTCAACAAAGGGTTCGATCATGCCATTCTCAGTGGCCATGCGTTTTATCCACATATCTGACTTGATACTCATATCAACCGATTTCCCCCGAGTCCCCGATCATCGCCGAAAAAAACCTACCACCAGACTTAAGACTACGCTAATCACAAGGCACGAAGTGAGTGGAATATAAACCGTTGCCCCGCCCCGCCGAACCACAAAATCCCCAGGCAATCGCCCGAGCGGAAACCCCAAACTTACAAGCACTCCAACCCCCGCGATCAATACACCAATTACAACGAGGGTCTTTCCCACACATCCCTCTTGTTACCCGAATTCCACACCACGAAAAAAATAACCTACCTCGTACGCCGCGGTATCTTCGGCATCGGACCCATGCGTGGCATTGCGATCAATCGAGGCACCAAAGTCTTTTCTCAACGTACCCGCGTCGGCATTTTCCGGGTCAGTAGCACCCATTAAATCCCGCCACCTTCGAATAGCATTCTCACCTTCAAGAACAAGCACCACGGCCGGGCCGGACGACATAAAAGCCGTCAACCCCTGAAAAAACGGCTTGTCCCGATGGACCGCGTAGAAACCTTCGGCACCTTTGGTCGTCAGAGCCACCATTCGCAGCGCGCGAATTTCCAGCCCAGAAGCTTCTATCCGCTGAATAATTGCGCCAACGTGATGGTTCCCAACTGCGTCAGGTTTGATAATGGCTAGCGTACGTTGCATGCGGAGATTATAGCTGGGCTAAAAAAAATGACTGGCTGTCGCTCGGGAACGCGCCCTTTTACCGTGCCTTCTCCATGAGTTCGCTGAGGACAGATTTGGGCGGCCGCACGCGTTTCTCTGGTAGCGTAGCCAACGGCTCATCGACCATGTTCAGCACATCAATAAAGTCAGCTTTCTTGGGTTCAACATAAATAAGACCCGTGGCAAACTCACCACGATTTCGAGTTTCATCGAGTACGCGCATCGCTTGCATTTTATCCATCGGATCGTAATCAGTCTCGAGTTTCTTCAGATACAACCTTGAGCCGTCATGCATTTCGACTTCCTGCGTAGAGCCGGGCTCATAATCGACAGCAATATCCTCGAAATACGGAACGAAGCTGATCTCCTCTAAGGGGTCCTCGTGATCCTTCGCATACGAGTAACTCTTCGTTGACCCTTCATGATCATTAAAGGTCACGCACGGCGACAGAACATCAAGCATCGCCGTCCCCTTGTGGCTTAGAGCGGCCTTTAAAATGGCGCTGAGTTGCTTCTTATCCCCAGAAAACGAGCGTGCCACAAACGAGGCTCCAAGTTCGATCGCCAATGCACACGTATCAATCGGTGGCAGGTCGTTCATGACCCCTGTCTTCGCCTTAGAACCGTAGTCTGCCGTCGGCGAAAACTGCCCCTTCGTTAATC
>CAZWKO010000193.1:0-5536 GCA_964634925.1 uncultured Vicinamibacteraceae bacterium | reverse complement strand
TGACCAACAACTCGGACTGAGTGGGCAAACCGGTCTGGCCGGAGGCGACCATCTACACTTTGCAATGCTTTTACAAGGACGACCGGTGACACCGATGGAATGGTGGGACGAACATTGGCTTGAAGACCGAGTTCAGCGGAAACTGCGAGACGCCGGCCAGTCTTGATATAATTTAAGTGTTAGTCGATTAATTAAGTAAAACACCAATCTGACAAGATTTCTGGTGTTTTTCTGTCACATTTTTCCGTGCAGGAGAGTTCAATGCAGTATCGAAGAGTCTGGACGTTCGTGTCAATCATCGCAGTCGTAGCAACACTCGCTTGTAACTCGCGAGCAGATGTCCCACCGGTCTCCGTTGTCCCAGAATCAGGCGCCGCAAGCGGCGGGGGCGGAGGAACGACCGGCACAAGTAATGTTAGCGGTATGGTCACGATAGAAGGCCCCGCCCCAATGGCTGAAACTATTCGTATGAATTCCGATCCCGTTTGCGTTAAAGAAGCAACTACAACGGATACCGAGTATTACATCGTTGGCGGCGATAATGGTCTTGGGAATGTCTTTGTGTACGTCAAGGAGGGCATTTCCGGAACCTATCCATCGCCCAGTGAAACATTAATCCTCGACCAAGCAGGATGTCGCTATGATCCTCACGTCTTTGGCATCCAAGTGGGACAAACAGTCCAGATCGTCAACTCCGACCCAACACTGCATAACATCCATGCGACACCTGCAATAAATCCGGAATTCAACACGGGGCAGCCGATTCAAGGAATGACCCTGGACAGAACTTTTGACCAACCGGAAGTGATGTTGCCGTTCAAGTGTGACGTTCACGGCTGGATGAACGCCTATGTCGGCGTCTTGTCGCACCCATTCTTCGACACGACCGAAGGCGCTGGAACCTTTGACATCAGCGACCTTCCAGCAGGCGATTATGTTGTCGAGGCCTGGCACGAAATGCTTGGAACTCAAACACAAAACGTAACAGTCGCCGATGGAGAAACGGCCGAGATAACGTTTACTTTTAGTGTCGGATAAGAATTTCACGCAAACAACGCGGGAAACGAAATAATCGGCATGCTGCCGTGGTGCAGCATGCCGATTATCCGCTTTGAACTTCTGGCCGGTCGCTTTTCGATGCCCTGGTTACATCACTACACAAGACTTCTCGCCGCGGCGTCACTCCTACTGATTACAGCAGGTGGGCTCGTTACTAGTACCGGTTCCGGGCTGTCCGTTCCGGACTGGCCCAACACATACGGCTACTTCATGTTCTCTTTCCCGTTATCAAAAATGGTGGGAGGGATCTTTTATGAGCATGGCCATCGACTCATCGCAAGCGTCGTGGGGCTTCTCACCATCGGGCTTGCCGTGTGGATTTCAAGAATAGATCGTCGTCAGTGGGTCAAACGGCTTGGCTGGACGGCGCTCGGCGCCGTGATCATGCAAGGCCTGCTTGGCGGCCTTACGGTGATCTATTTTCTCCCACCGGCTATCTCGATCAGCCACGCAGGACTCGCGCAACTATTCTTCGCGTTAATCGTAAGCCTCGCGATATTCACCTCAAAGGGATGGCATTCGAGGTATAACCAACGCCCGCTGTTAAATGACCGGATTTTAAGTCGGCTTGCTCTACTTGCACCAATATTGATTTACGTCCAGATCCTAGTTGGAGCGACGATGCGCCATACCGATGCCGGTTTGGCCATACCGGACTTCCCATTAGTCTTTGGTGGCCTTTGGCCTCCTGTCTGGACTCCGGGAATCAGCATCCACTTTGCCCATCGCATTGGCGCATTACTTGTGGCCGCAGTTGTATGTGCAACCGCAGGCCATGTTTTATACCACCATGCTTCGCGACGTGAACTGTGTCGACCTGCGCTACTGTTAGGCAGTTTGGTATTACTGCAAATAACACTTGGGGGCTGGACCATCTGGAGCGAGAAGCACGTAGCAGTAAATACTGCGCACGTGGCCGTGGGTGCACTCGTTTGGGTAACCGCGGTGTCCCTTACCCTTCGTGTGCATCGAGAATGGTTCGTCACTGAGGAGCATCAACACCGTGCCACACGATTAGAAACTGTCGCTACGCACTCTGAGGCTCAAGCATGAAAGGAAACGCCGTCGCCTTGACGGCAGAACGGAGTCGTTTTCTTGACTTCTTTGCGCTCACAAAACCACGGCTTAATTCACTAACGGTTGCGACAGCAGGCGTTGGCTACTTTCTCGGAGCCACGTCACCAATAGACCTACTAATGATGTTGCATGTTCTTGTTGGGTCTGGATTAGTTGCCGGAGGCGCGGCCGCCTTTAACCAAGTTGCCGAACGAGACATTGATGAGACCATGGCACGCACAAGGCTCCGACCGATGCCAATGGGACGCGTCTCTCCAAACGAAGGTCGTATTTTTGCAGTCATCGTTGCAACCGCCGGACTTGTGGTACTAGTAGTCGGTACGACCGTCATGGCCACTACCGTTGCAGCCACCACTCTCGTTAGCTACGTCTTTATCTATACACCACTAAAAAGACGGACGTCCTGGGCCACTATCATCGGCGCCGTTCCTGGTGCGCTTCCTCCAGTCATCGGGTGGACAGCCGCACGCGGTGCACTCACCATCGAAGCATGGGTCTTATTCGGCATTGTTTTTCTGTGGCAACTCCCCCACTTTCACGCACTTTCCTGGCTGTACCGCAGAGATTTTGAAAAGTCTGGACTGCCTTTACTTGCAGTACAAGATCCTGATGGTCGCCGAACGGCCAAGCATGCACTGTTTTTTGGATGCGCCCTCGTGCCGGTCAGCTTGACACCAGGGTTCGTTGGGTTAGCGGGACTTCCGTATCTCGTGGTAGCGACTGTGCTCGGCACAACCTTTTTAATTCTTGCGGTTAGGTTCTTTTCTGAGCGCTCAGAACCCCGTGCACGTGCTCTTTTCCTTGGCTCCTTGGTTTATCTGTCTCTTTTGTGGGTTTCTCTTGTTTTAGCCCGTCTCTTATAACCAGTACACACTAAATAAATGCCAGAAGTTACCGATCTTCCTGAAGTTAATGCCACTCTGAATACAATTTCAGCATTGCTACTAGTGACCGGATACATTTTCATTCGACGGGGGCAATCACAAGAACATCGCCTGTGTATGCTCGCGGCCTTCGCGACCTCTGCGCTATTTCTCGCAAGCTATCTTGTTTACCACTTCAATGTCGGCTCCGTCGCTTTTACGGGTCAAGGAACGATTCGCGCGATCTACTTCACAATTTTGATCAGTCACATTATTTTGGCAATCGTCATTCTGCCGATGGCGATCCTGACCTTGCTTCGGGCTCTCCGTGGTCAACTCGAATCACATCGTCGAATTGCAAAATGGACTCTTCCACTGTGGTTGTATGTGTCGGTCACTGGTGTCGTGGTGTACTTGATGCTCTACCAAATGTAGCGTCGGTGGACCCGAGGCCCTTGCCTTAAACGCACCACACCTCACCGGTAGATGAGATACGAACGACGAGTCTGACGCCATACGTTTTCACCTTCTTCCCAATCGGTAGCAATACTCTCAGGATCGTCTCCACCGCGTATACGTTCTACCAAACTTAAAGAGCCAAAAAGACGGACCAACGCGTCAAGATCAAAATCATTCGGGTGCAGGCGAAACAACGCCGACGCAATTTCAACACCTAACCGGACCGGTCGGAATCGATCGCGATCGGTAACCAGTACCGCAATACCTTCGCACCACTGACCAGAATATTTACTGGACCGTGGTGTAAAGGTCACTGGGTACACTTGAACCCCCTCTATTTCTCGTATATTCAAAACTCGCGCCAACTCCACACCATCCACCCAGGGAGCTCCAAGCTGCTCAAACGGTGTATCGGTCCCTCGACCTACCGAAATATTCGCCTGCTCAAGCACACCAATCCCTGGATAGATAGTTGCCTGCATTACAGAACGAAGATTGGGTGAGGGATTTACCCATGTAATTCCAGTCTCATCAAACCAAGTCGTACGACGCCACCCACGCATTGGAATCACAGTAAGCTGGGCATCAATCCGTTGTTCACGATTGAACAATCGCGCTAACTCGCCCATCGTAAGACCATGCCGAACGGGCATAGAAAAATAGCCCGTAAACCCTGCTGTCTCCTCCGTACCATCGAGCAGCGGGCCTTCAACTATTGTTCCCGTAATTGGGTTGGGACGGTCAAGGACAACAACCGAGATGTCTTGAGCCGCAGCAGCCTCCATCATGTATGCCATAGTTGTCGCGTACGTATAAAACCGCGTTCCAACGTCCTGTAAATCAACTACGACTGTATCCAGTCCCTCTAACATTTCTTCTGTCGGCCTCCGGGTTGAGCCGTACAGCGAATAAATCGGCAGATCAGTCGCGGGATGACGACCGTGACTCACTGCCTCGTCACGCGTGCCACGAATACCATGCTCCGGACTGAACAATGCCTTTAATTCAAGACCTGCGGCATCGTTCATCAGATCTATCGTGGACCGACCGAGACGATCACGTCCGGTGTGATTAGTTAGTAGACCGATGCTTCGACCCGCAAGCCGCTCAAATTGTTCAGATACCAGCACGTCAATACCGGTAAGTGTCTGACTCTGATCCACTGACGCAGATGGTGCCACCGAATCAGATAATCCATCACCGACCGCCGCCGCCGCCAAAGTTGCCACGCGACCCCGCAGTCTCGTCACGTTTCCACCACCATTTGGATGCACGCGATTTGAAAGAAACACCACCACTGTCGACGTTTCAGGATCAATCCAGATCGATGTTCCAGTAAAACCAGTATGCCCAAATGACCGCGAAGAAAATAGATCACCCCGGTTTGAGGAGTACCGAGAATCAATATCCCACCCAAGTCCCCTCTGCTCATCCAAGAAACGTGAAGTGGCCGGCGTCGTCATTCGCGCCACTGTCAGTGGAGACAGTACAGCGGGTGCTTCTGAATTAATCCGTCCACCTCCCAATACCATCGCGCCAAACCGAGCAAGGTCCTCCGCTGTGCCAAACAGCCCTGCATGTCCAGAGACACCGCCCATTCGGCGCGCCGTCGGGTCATGAACGGTACCTCGAAGCATTTCAGCGCCAGGCCCTCCACACGGCCACGAAAGTCGCCCACACGCCTCCGTCGGAGCAATTCGCTGTCTCAAAACAGCCGCTGGACGGAAGGACGTATCCGTCATGCCAAGCGGTGCAAAAATCCTTCGGCGTGAGAATTCTGCAAGTGACTCCCCACTCACCTGCTCAACAATCGCTCCCAGCAGCAGGAAATTGATGTCGCTATAGATGAACCGTTCGCCTGGTAAAGCCTCGAGCAATTCCTCAGTCGCTCGTTGAACAGCTATTTCTGCCCCTTCGAACTCTTGCTCAAGTGGAAAATCTGGACGTAGACCAGAAACATGTGTCAACAAATGCTCGATGGTCACAGACCCCTTTCCGTATTGTTCAAAGCCAGGCACATACCGTGACACCGGATCCCGAAGACGAATCACGCCTTCTTCGACCAACGCCATAACACT
>CAZWKO010000192.1:0-5568 GCA_964634925.1 uncultured Vicinamibacteraceae bacterium | reverse complement strand
TCTAGTTTCTCAAGCGATATCGAGGACTATTTCATTCCCTCGATGTACCTTTTTCCTTCACGCTCGGCGAGTTGTCTAACGGCTCTAAAGCCCTCGGCTTTGAGTGCTCCTTCTGCGCCACCGTAGGCAACATAAGTTCGGTCAAGCGACCGCTGTGAAAACAACGCGCCAAGCCCGCCTCTAGGGGCTGCTTCAATAACAAGACATCTGCCATTTGGTTTTAGTACTTGCAGGATCTGTTGCAGGCAGAGGACGCGCTCATTAATCCGCAGGTCGCCAATGAGGTCATTAGCGACAACGACGTCAAATTGTTCTGAGTTGAAAGGCAGCGAAGAAAACCGAGCTTTTTTGGCATCAATCAATACACCTGCGTTTCGAGCGATGTCATTGACGCGTTTTACGTCGGCATCTGTTTCAACGGCTACGACTGACTCACCGCTGATTCCAACCACTTTAGTGAGCGTGGTGAGCATGTCTTTATTTGAAAGTCCGAGCTGTAGCAAGCTCGAACCAAGTTTGAGACCGACCATTGATACTTCAAGCGCTAGGGGGTCGCCACTTTGTTTTAGACTGAACAATGACATTTGTTTTCTATAAGAATATTTGATTA
The DNA here is from genome assembly GCA_964634925.1 of uncultured Vicinamibacteraceae bacterium. Lineage (GTDB taxonomy): Bacteria > Acidobacteriota > Vicinamibacteria > Vicinamibacterales > UBA8438 > DTWD01. Next base: position 4,958 of record CAZWKO010000192.1, on the reverse strand, counting down.
TCTCCAATTCTCGTATTAATAAAAACCGCTTGAGACCAATACGCATGTTATAGTGACCGGCTGTGCAAAATCCAAGCGAAATTTCTCCTGCTAGTGGCCGTCTCGGAGTCCTGCTTGCGGGACTCGGTGCCGTGACCACAACTTTCATGGCAGGTGTTTTTGCCATTCGAAAGGGTTTAGCAGCGCCGACAGGTTCGCTTACGCAGATGGGCACTGTGCGTCTTGGGAAGCGTACGGACGGGCGTTCACCCCTCATTAAAGATTTTGTTCCCCTGGCCTCACTGGATGATTTGGTCTTTGGTGGATGGGACATTTTTAGCGACAACTGTTACGAGGCTGCTCGCAATGCAGAGGTGCTCAATCCAGAACTGCTTGAGCGCGTCCGTCCAGAACTTGAGGCTATCTCTCCTTGGCCTGCTGTTTTTGATCAGCACTATGTCAAGAAGCTAGATGGACCGAATGTTAAAACTGGTGCGTCTAAGCGTGAACTGGCAGAACAAGTTGTAGAAGATATTCGACGATTTAAATCTGAACAGAATGTTGATCGACTTGTGCTTATTTGGTGCGGAAGCACGGAAATTTTCATGGAAGAGTCGGTGGTTCATTCATCCCTTGAGTTGTTTGAAAAAGGACTTGATGATTCGGACCCGGCTATTCCATCAAGCATGATCTATGCGTATGCGGCTATTAAAGAAGGCATTCCTTACGCTAACGCCGCTCCTAACCTTAGTGCTGACGTGCCTGCACTTGAACAATTAGCGCTCAAAACTGGCTCTCCGTTGGCGGGGAAGGATCTGAAGACCGGTCAGACGTTGATGAAAACAATGATTGCGCCGGGTCTCAAAGCAAGACTGTTAGGAGTAGAGGGTTGGTACTCGACGAATATTCTCGGGAATCGAGACGGTGAAGTTCTAGACGATCCAGAATCGTTTAAAACAAAAGAAGAGAGTAAGAAGTCGGTTCTCGATCATATTCTTCAGCCCGATCTCTACCCTACTCTTTATAGTGATCTGCATCACGTTGTTCGCATTAATTACTACCCACCGCGGGGTGACAACAAAGAAGGTTGGGACAATATTGACCTTGTTGGATGGCTTGACTACCCAATGCAATTAAAGATCAACTTTCTTTGCCGGGACAGTATTCTTGCCGCTCCAATTGTGCTGGACGTGGCTTTGTTGCTAGATCTTGCTCAGCGTTCTGGTATGAAGGGTATTCAGGAGTGGCTGTCGTTTTATTTTAAAAGCCCCATTCACAGCCGAGATCTTTACCCTGAGCATGATCTTTTTATCCAGTTGATGAAACTTAAAAATACTCTTCGGCATCTTCGGGGTGAAGAGCTCATAACCCACCTGGGCTTGGAATACTACGACTAGGTCAGATTTTCCCGCGATGATTGTAGGGAAACCAACCACAGCACACTTGGGCCAGTCGTAACTAATGATGGTTCACTCTGGGTTTTTGGAGACAATTCAGCAATGAATAGAATTAGTAAATTCTCTATTTAGTTGCGATGTTCGGTGGTTTGGTCTGTTTCTTAAGAGTTAATCTGTTTGAGTCGGATGAAGTTTCGAGCGATGATTTCTTATTAGTGTCGTTGTGGGAGTATTAGTAAGTGTCGTTAATCAAAACGCAGGAACTTTGGAAGACCTATCGTATGGGGACTGAATCAGTTCATGCGCTTCAGGGACTTTCCGTAAATATCGACCAGGGTGAGTTTGTAGCGATTATGGGGCCGTCAGGGTCTGGCAAATCAACATTGATGAACTTGATTGGTTGTCTTGATACACCGTCAAAGGGCATTTATATGCTGAATCAGCAAAATGTGAGCCAGATGAACGATGATGAGCTCGCACGCATACGGAACCAAGAAATCGGATTCGTTTTTCAAACATTTAACTTATTGCCGCGTGCGTCAGCATTACATAACGTGGAGCTTCCTCTGATTTATGCTGGCGTTCCAGTAGGTATTCGAAAAAAACGAGCGATTGACGCGCTAAAGTTGGTCGAACTGGAAGACCGCATGAACCATCGGCCGAATGAACTGTCAGGTGGGCAACGGCAGCGTGTGGCGATTGCCAGGGCTCTTGTTAATAACCCGTCGATCTTGCTGGCCGATGAGCCAACAGGAAATCTCGATTCCAAAACCGGAGTTGAAATCATGGCAGTGTTTGAAAGGCTTCATCAGAAAGGCCATACAATCATTCTCATTACGCACGAGCACGATATTGCCAGGCACGCTCACCGTGTTATTCATATCCTCGATGGAACGGTTGAACGAGACGAGAACAATCGCCCGAAGAGGACACAAAAACCGAATTAGCTTATTTCAGTGTGTTCGCCAAATACCGTCCTGAGTGTGTGAGAAATTTCCCCGACCGTTGCTTTCGCTTCTACGGCATCAACAATAGAAGGTACGAGATTTACATCCGTTCGAGCCGCATTTTCCACTTCCGTAAGTGCTGCGGAAGCTGAAAGCTGGTCACGAGAATTCCGCAGAGCCGCCACGCGTTTTTTTTGCTCTGTTTCTATTGCTGGATCAATTTGTTGGCTTTCGATCGGTGTATTGTCTTTGGTAGTGAATCGATTTACGCCAACAACAATTGTCGATTTGTTATCTATTTCTTGTTGTACTTTGTAAGCTGATTCTTGAATTTCCTTCTGAATAAATCCTTTTTGGATGGCAGAAAGTGTGCCACCCTGGCTTTCGATTTTGTCCAGCAATACACGAGCAGCAGCTTCGACCTGGTCGGTCTTGTCCTCGACGGCCCATGCGCCACCCACGGGGTCTACAGTAGCTGAGATTCCCGTTTCTTTCGCGATAATCTGTTGCGTTCTGAGAGCAATTTGTGCTGTTTCTTGTGTCGGTAACCCGAGGGCTTCATCTAACCCATTGCAGTGAAGTGACTGTGTTCCACCAAGGACCGAGGCGAGGGCCTGAAGAGTGACTCGAACAATATTGTTTTCTGGTTGCTGAGCCGTAAGTGTGCTGCCAGCTGTTTGTGTGTGGAATCGAAGCTGTTGAGCGCGTGGCTCGGTGGCACCGAATCGGTCTCGCATGAGTGATGCCCACAGCCTGCGCGCGGCTCGAAACTTTGCAATTTCTTCAAGAAAATTATTATGCGAATTAAAGAAGAACGATAGTCGTTTTCCGAACGAATTAACATCAAGACCTCGCACTTTAGCTGCTTCTACATAAGCTATTGCATGGGCGAATGTAAACGCTATCTCTTGGGCTGCCGTTGCCCCGGCTTCTCGTATGTGGTACCCGCTGATTGAGATAGGGTGCCAGCGTGGTAATTTCTGTTCGCAATATTCCACCACGTCTGTGACGATGCGTAGGGACGGTCCGGGGGGGTAAATGTAGGTTCCTCGTGCGACGTACTCTTTCAAGATGTCATTTTGTAGGGTGCCGGCAAGTAAGTTTGTTTTTACGCCTTGACGTTTGGCAGTTGCTATATACAGGGCGAGTAGGATTATTGCAGTGGCGTTGATCGTCATTGATGTAGAGACACGGTCGAGCGGAATTTTTTCGAACAGTTTAGACATGTCCTCTATCGAGTCGATTGCAACACCTACGCGGCCCACTTCGCCAGCAGCTAGTGGATCGTCTGAGTCGTAGCCGATTTGTGTTGGTAGATCGAATGCTACGCTTAATCCACTGACTCCCTGTTTTAGCAAATATTGATAGCGCTGGTTTGACTCTTCTGCTGTGCCAAATCCAGCGTACTGTCGCATTGTCCATAAGCGCTCTTGGTACATGGTTGGATAAATTCCACGTGTAAATGGAAATGTCCCAGGTTTTCCAAGTTTTTCAACCAGTTGAGTATTGGAGCGTTTGGGGCCGTGAGTTTTAGATTCCATGCGGTGATGATTCTAGGACACCTGAGCTGAGGGTGAGGGAGCCACAATCAGGGCTATTTATTTCACTCTACATAAAACCACATGATGTGGTGCTTTATCTGGATAAAACAACTAGATAAAGGGGTATTTATCTTGACACTCTAGTTATGCGGTAGTTACACTTTGCCAGTCTGAAAGCGTGATTGGCCGGCTGAGGATTTTGAGATTTACCAGTTCTTTTTCGGCTCTTTTTCAGAAGCTCGGGAAGGCAATGAGGCTTTTCTTTTTCGCATGGAGTTGAAGGAGACCGCAGCATGGAAGACGTCGTGAACAATCTCGCGCGTGAGCTTGCTGAGGCCATCGGAACCGCAGTTGCTAAAGATTCTCGAGTGGAAGAGTGTCGTGAGAAAGCGCGTGCCGCCGGCTATGAGATGCGAGTGTCGCTAGAGGCGGAGATCGGATTTGGCAATCGTTCGCAGTCGCAGTCGTTAGCGAAAGTTGCTACTCCCAATACTCACGGAGAAGTTGCACAGGCTGGACTCGATATCACAGCTAACGACCGCCGTTTCCTTCGGTCCCTTCGTATTGCCGCAGAAAATGTGAACCAAAAAGTAGAATAGACACAAGGTGTTCTACTTCTGTGTTTTGGCACAGTATTTATATTCGCCCATCTTTCATTAGCACCAACTACGGTTTGTCTACCCAGGTTCTGAGATCTTTACCCGTCATTTCTGCGGGAGTTTCGACGCCTGCGACACGAAGTAATGTGGGAGCAACATCCCTTAGTGATCCGTCTCGAAGCTTCAGATTTCGGCCGGCTACAGAATTGTTTACCAAGATGACGGGAACCGGATTACGGGTATGCGCCGTGTGGGGTCCCTTGCGGTCACGGTCCCACAATTGTTCTGCGTTTCCGTGGTCGGCAGTGATAAGAAGAGTTCCATCAACAGCTGTCGTTGCTTGGACGATCCGTTCGAGGCATCGGTCGAGGGTTGACACAGCCTGAACGGTTGCATCGAGTTTTCCTGTGTGCCCAACCATATCGGCGTTGGCAAAGTTGCAGATGATCACATCGTGCTGGTGATTATTGATGGCGTTTACGAACTGGTCCGTAA
>CAZWKO010000191.1:0-5570 GCA_964634925.1 uncultured Vicinamibacteraceae bacterium | reverse complement strand
GGGCGCGGTGGGTGGGGGGTGGGGGCGGGGGGGGGGGGGGGCGGGCGGCGCGGGCGGCGGCGGCGGTGGCGGCGGCGGCTCAGGTGGAGGGTTGTCAGCACATGCTGCAGCACCAATTACAAATACGGCGCAGATACCAAGTCTTAGAAAGTTTTGCCAAGCAAATTTCATGATGCGACTCTCCACAATCTCGTGCCCTTGTGGCCCACTCGCAGACCACCTACAGTGATGCTTTTCAGTAAGCAAAATGCACTAGGGGGCTGAGCTTACAAACTTGGCCAAACCATGTCAATTCTGTATTTTGTCGAAATGTCGCTCAGAGTCGATTTCTACACTCTCGTACAGGCGTCTTTACTCTTCCGTGTCTGCTTCAAAATAGTCGTCCAATTCGGCATCACTGGTTGAACTGGCTTCCAATTCGACGGGAGAAACAGCCGCCACAATGAGATTTGCACCACACTCTGGGCAGCTCAACTCGTCGTCCCGGTCGACATCAAATTCATCGACATCAACCTCAGTGTCGCATATCGGGCAAAGAGACATAAAAAAGCACCGGATTATAGTCACCGAGTAAATGATCTAGCAACGCACAAAATCACCTGGTTACGAACTCTAAACGCGCTAGGCTCCATGCATTAGTATTGACATACGTGATTTCTTCGTCTCTAGCCCGCAAAACTGTTCTTATCTTTCATGAATCATCAGATGTGCAGGAACGATTTTGCGACGCACTAAAAGAAGCCGGACACGAAGCCGTCTGCGTTACTACACGCTCGGCTTTTTTTGAATGTACACAAAAGAAAAATGGAACCATCGATCTACTCTTATTAAACCTGAAGTTGATTAAATCACCAGAGGAAAAAATCGATCAATCGATCAAGAGCATCGGCACAGGCGTGTTGTCGATTGTAGTTTTTAGCGGGTCACTCTCAAATGCTCAGGAGATTCGGGAACTCGCTGACTTCGGCATCACGAACTACATCAATGAACATAGTTCGGTACAACAAATCCTGCCATCCCTGACACCACACCTTTTCCCCGACAGCTTCGACCGTCGCACCAGTACCCGAGTCGTCCTTAACATCCCCATCACTTACAAGTGTAAAAATACGATAGCAATGGCAGTAACGCTAAATATAAGCAAAGGCGGACTGGGAATCCGTACGATAACCCCTCTAAAAATAGGATCAAAAGTAAAAGTCCGCTTTCGGTTGCCTGGATATACATCAGAAATAGAAGCAACGAGCCGTACCGCATGGAGTGATAAACAGGTGGGAATGGGTTTGCAGTTTGAACAGGTTCACTCAATTAACCAATCCTTCATCGATGAATTTATCGACCAACAGGTGTCGAGTTGATAAGGTTTAAGGGGCTTGTCAGATCGATTTAAGTCCACAGTATTTGTTGACACTGTTTCCTTGTCCTGATTAACATTTTTTGTTTTTGGACTTTGCTCTTCGCTAGAGGCATTTTCAACTTCTGGCCGGAGCGACCATCAACGAATCTGAATATTTGGAGTTATGCAGTGATTGAAGTACAGCACATCACTAAACGCTACGGCCCCGTCGCTGCCGTGAACGACGTCAGCTTTCGCGTTGAAGCTGGGCAAATCCTCGGTTTTCTCGGTCCTAACGGAGCGGGAAAAACTACCACTATGCGAATTCTGACTGGCTATATGCCTCCCACTGAAGGCAAGGCACTCATTGCTGGTTTTGACGTCTTCGACTCACCGGTCGAAGCTAAACGGCGCACTGGCTACCTCCCGGAGTCTCCGCCCCTGTATCCCGACATGACAGTTCGCGAATATTTAAATTTCGTGGCAAAAATTAAAGCTGTCGCTGGGGAAGAACGACATCAAAGAATCGACTACGCCATGGGCCGTACCAACATTAGCGACATGGCCAATCGCCACTGTGGAAACCTTTCAAAAGGGTACCGCCAGCGAGTCGGCCTGGCACAGGCTATTCTGCACAACCCAGACGTGCTCATTCTCGATGAACCGACAGCGGGGCTCGACCCTAAACAAATTATCGAAACTCGTGAACTGATCAAAGAACTGGCAGGAGACCATACGATCATCCTCAGCACTCACATCCTCCCAGAAGTGGCTCAAACATGTGAACAGGTCGTGATTATCAACAAGGGTCGCGTCGTGGCCGAAGATACGCCAGCTAATCTGACCGGACGACTCCATGGCTCGGAAACACTTCGATTACAAGTCGACACTGGGACTACCGACCCAACCCCCATCATGTCAGCCATTCCAGGCGTCGTACAAATCCATGTCAGCGATGCCACGCCAAACAACGACCGCTCAATCGAAATACAAGCCGCCGAAGGTGCCGACATCCGACGTGAAGTCGCAAATACAGTTGTAACTAACGGATGGGGTCTGTTGGAAATGCGACCCGTTCGGCTCAGCCTTGAAGAAATATTTCTCCAACTAACAACCACAGAGGAAGAAGAAGATAAACCGCTTGAAGCTGCGCAGTCGACTGTAGACCAAGAATCAGCACACACGCAGGAACGGGAGACCATCGATGAGTAACATCTTGGCGATTGCCCAGAAGGAGCTGCGTTCATATTTTGTTTCCCCGATTGCCTACGTCGTCGTTGGTCTATTCGCGGTGCTATTTGGGTACTTTTTCGTTGCCAGTCTGACGATCCTCGTTCGTTTTAGCCAGCAGGCTGGCATGTTCCAAGGTGGCGGACCACCAGCTATTAATATCAATGAATTCATGATTCGCCCTTTACTTTCGAACACGGCAATCATTCTGTTGTTCTTCCTCCCGTTTCTCACGGCACGAGCCTATGCCGAGGAAAAGCGGTCTGGCACCATCGAACTACTGCTCACCTCTCCGTTGAGTGACCTGCAGATCATCCTCGGCAAGTTTCTCGGGGTGTTCACCCTGTTTCTGTTGATGCTTTCTGTCACTGCCATTCATATGGGAATTTTGTTCTGGTACGGTGAGCCTGAGCTCGGCCCGCTGCTAAGTGGCTACCTCGGCCTCATCCTTATGGGTGGTTCTTTCATCTCTGTCGGTCTACTTGTGTCGAGTGCAACTCGCAACCAAGTGGTCGCCGGTGTCGTCAGCTTCTCCATACTTCTTTTATTTTGGGTTGTTAGTTGGATGGCCGACTCCGTGGGGCCAACAACGCAAATCATCCTGTCATACCTGTCGATCCTGGAACATTTCGATGACTTCTCCAAGGGCGTTGTCGACACGGCGCATGTCGCCTACTACCTCAGTTTTATAGGATTTGGACTTTTTTTGACGGCAAAGTCGGTTGATACCGAACGGTGGCGAGGATAGGAGCAGGCGGGAGTTATGAGTAAAGCGTTACAAGCACTCGGATGGGTTGGCGTCGGCTGTGTTTTCGTAGCAGTTGCCGTACGATTCCTACTTCCGGAACAGCAGGAATTGTGGTGGTGGCTTGCGGTTGTGGGCTTGGGCCTCGTCATTATCCACACACTTAGCCAGTGGCGAGACATTCTCGCGTTTGCCGGTAAACGTCAAACCAAATATGGAGCGCTGGCAGGAACAAGCATCCTGCTCGCACTTGGCGTCTTAATCGCCACAAATTACATTCTGTCCCGACAGAATAAACGCTGGGATTTAACATCCGCGCAGCAATACTCACTTTCAGACCAAACCCGACGTGTTCTGGAATCGTTGGAGTCTCCCATTTCTATTCTTGTCTTTAGTCGAGAAGAAGAATTTCCACGATTTCGTGACCGCCTTGATGAGTATGCCTACACCTCATCCCAGGTAACTGTTGAATACGTCGACGTTGATAGAAACCCAGTCCGTGCACGTCAGTATGAAATCCAATCGTACGGCACAATCGTTTTTGACTACGAAGGACGGGTCGAGCGTGTCGTCTCCAATAGCGAGCAAGAACTCACCAACGCCCTAATCAAGGCTGTGGAAGGCGAAGAGCGAACGGTTTATTTTTCCCAAGGGCATGGTGAACGCGATCCGAACAGCGACAGTGGCGACCGTGATGGCTACAGTGCCGTACGAGAGGCGCTCAGACTTGACAACTTCGGAATCGAAACTGTCGTTATTGCGCAAACAGGAGAAATTCCTGACAACGCCTCTGCAGTGATCGTCGCGGGGCCGTCAACCGATTTCCTCGCCCCTGAGACCGACGTTCTGCGTGACTATCTGGAACAAGGTGGGAAGGTCTTACTCATGCTTGACCCAGCTGAGACTGAAGACGCGATCCCTCAACCAAATCTCGTCAGTCTTGTTACAGAATGGGGTGCCGAGGTCGGGGACGATGTTGTCGTGGATGCAAGCGGGATGGGCCAACTACTCGGGACAGACGCCTCGGTCCCCGTTGCCGCGTCTTACCCTCCGCACGCTATCACAGAAAACTTTAACGTCTTGACAGCCTTTCCCTTGGCGCGTTCGATCCGACCGGTTGCTGGTGGCGCTGACGGCCGCATTCCAGAAATTCTGATCGAAACCGGCCCTCGCAGCTGGGCGGAGGTGAATTTAGCCGAATTGGCGACCGGGGAAGTTCAATTAAACGAGGATGCCGGTGATATCTCTGGACCGGTCCCCATCGCAGTAACAGTTTCCCAACCCATAGCCAATGATGCAGTCACTCCGAATGACGGTCCAGATGGGGACACCCCTCCACCGGAATCACGCTTGGTTGTTTTCGGGGACTCCGATTTTGCCTCAAACGGAGCCATCGGCATCCAAGGTAATCGAGACCTCGTACTCAATGCAGTCAACTGGCTTGCCCAGCAAGAAAACCTCATTGCAATACGACCACGTGAACCAGAAGACAGACGTATTACACTGACAGCAGATGCACAGACTCGCATCACATGGCTCTCTCTGCTGATGCTCCCTGGTCTAATTCTGGCGAGCGGTGTCTACACCTGGTGGAGTCGGCGGCGATAACGACATGCAAAGGTTTCGTTCGACATCGCTCTTACTCGTGCTATTTCTCGCACTAGGTGGCTACGCATATTTCATTGAATCAGAACGCTCGCCAGCCTCTGAAGACCCTCCGGCCGAACAGGCCTTCGACTTAGAGACCGAGGCCATTACCTCGCTGACCGTCACATCTGACAATGGAGACGTGACCGAGGTAAATCGTGCGGACGCCGATACCAACACTTGGTCCGTCACGGCACCATTTTCGGCCAGTGCCGATGGGAACGCTGCGTCGGCGATTGCCAACAGTCTCGCCTCGCTGGAAATCAGTCGGGTTGTTGAGACCGAGGCCACGGATCTATCAGTCTTTGGTCTGACCGATCCTGCCTTCAGCGTGACATTTGAATCGGGAAACAATACGGAAACACTTCTAATTGGCGACGAAACACCGACCGGCTCAGACCGGTACGCAAACATTGGCGGTACGAACCGTGTCTTTCTGATTGGAAGTTTTCTCGAGTCAACCTTTAATCGATCATCCTTTGACCTCAGAGACCGCTCACTACTTGAATTTACCGGGACGGACGTTACAGGACTGATTATTTAAAACGACTCCTCCACACTCAAGTTCAGTAAAACAGACGGCGCATGGAACCTCTTTGAACCCGTGCGGGC
>CAZWKO010000190.1:0-5582 GCA_964634925.1 uncultured Vicinamibacteraceae bacterium | reverse complement strand
AACGAAGGTTCCGAGACTGCCAGGACTTGACAACCGAAAGATGTCAAAGAGCTATGGCAATACGATTGATTTGTCTGATGATGAGTCGACGGTGCGAAAAAAGGTCATGCGAATGTACACCGACCCGAAGCGTGTTAGAGCAGATATTCCAGGCACTGTTGAGGGAAACCCCGTTTTTATTTACCACGATGCATTCAACTCAGACCTGGAGCTAGTAGAGGATTTTAAGAAGAGATATCGAGATGGCACAGTCGGTGATGTTGAGGTTAAGAAGTCATTGGCTGACGCGATTCATTTGCATCTTGAGCCTATGCGTGAGCGACGAAAAGAGATAATGAGTCAACCCGGCCTGATTCGAGAGATTCTTTACGATGGGTCAGCAAAAGCAAGGCGTCTTGCTCAACAAACGATGGTTGAGGTACGCGACGCGATCAGATTGATATATGAATGAGAGAGTGAGCAGCCCTAAAGTTGATGTTATGGTCCTTGTCAGAGCGTAAAATGGCCGACGAGAAAGAAGTGGACGACATAACACCGGTGTTAGGTGAACTCGATATTCCATCTAATTTCGAGTCAATTTTGCCCGATTATCCCGTCAAGGTCGCTGATTTTAGTGGACCGCTCGATCTTTTGATTCACCTGATCAAAAAAAACCAGGTGGACATTTATGACATTCCCATTGTTCTTATTACTGACCAGTACCTTCAGTATCTTGAGTTGATGCGGGAACTTAACCTTGATGTAGCCGGAGAGTTTCTCGTAATGTCAGCGACTCTTATTCATATCAAGTCTCGGACTCTTGTTCCAAGGCTTGAGACAGAGTCTGCGGATGATTTTGATGAAGAAGACCCACGTGATGCTCTTGTGAAGAGGCTTGTAGAACATCAACGTTTCAAGATGGCGGCAGAACTACTTCACGAGCGAGAAACGGTTCGCAGCGCGCAGTGGACACGTCCGGAAGCACTTGTTGAAGAAATTTCTGGTGAACCGTTTGAACGAGAGCTTGAGGTTGATTTATTTAGCTTGTTGCAGGCTTTTCAGTCAGTACTTAAGAGGTCACGTGAGTACCCTGCGATTCGATTGCCCTCGGAGGTTGTCCCGATTGAAACTCGGATTAAGGAGCTCGTTGACAAGTTGGCTTCTGGGGGAGCTTGTGGATTTAATGAGTTGTTTCCAGATGCATCGTCGCGGCAGGAGCTTATTACTACCTTTTTAGCGGTACTTGAAATGATTCGCCTCAAGCTGATTCGTGTTTTTCAACAAGGTGCACGCGGTCCGATTCGGGTTTATGCTCGCAGGCGTTCTAATGACGAGTCTCGTCTATTCGATTCATCTAGTCGTGATGAATTGGCGATGCGAAAGACTTCTGGGCAAGAGGGTGAAGGCTCGTGACTGCGGACGATGACCTTGACGAACTCAAATCGATTATCGAGTCGCTGATTTTTGCTTCTCCGGATCCTGTTTCGCTAAAAGTACTTGTTAAAACAATTGATAGTGAACCGCCAGAGCATGTTGAAGCAGCTTTGGCAAGTGTTTGCGAAGAATGGAAAGCACGGTCTGGTGGTTTACAGCTCGTTGAAGTTGCGGGCGGTTATCAGATTGTTACAAAACCTGAATTGCACGAATGGGTGCGTCGACTATTTCACGAGCATTCAAAGCAAAGGTTGTCTATTCCCGCATTGGAAACTTTGGCGGTTGTTGCTTACCGTCAACCGGTGACCGGGCCCGAGATCGCCGAGATTAGAGGGGTTAATACTTCTGGTGTGCTGGGTACTCTAGTTGAGCGGCACTTGGTGAAGGTTGTCGGTAGACGGGCAGTGATAGGCCGACCATTTCTGTATGCGACTACGCGAGAGTTCCTTGATCGATTCGGTCTTAACGATCTGGAGGATTTACCTAAGGTCGAAGATATGGCCGAGGCTCTTGGTATGGACGTGCCAAACATGCTTACGGAGGCTTATCCGACTGAGGAGATTCTTCCATTTGAGTCTGAATCGGCGCCAGTCGATTCCGAATCAGATGAGACAAAAAACGCACACTGATGATTTAGTAACAGACGTCCGTTCTTGATCTACTTGAATGTCTAGTTTGATTTGATGAGAGAAATGGTGACGAAAGAGTCACAATCGATTCGCCTCCAGAAAGTATTATCAGCTGCAGGCGTGGCTTCACGGCGTGCGGCTGAAAAGTTAATTACAGATGGTCGTGTTACGGTTAATGGTCTGGCGGTGCGCAGGCTTGGTGTTTGCGCTGACCCGCAGATCGATGACGTGCGAGTTGATGGGCGAAGAGTCGCTCGCCCCGGACGAAAACGATACCTACTTGTGCACAAACCTCGGGGAGTTGTGACGACGCGTCGGGATCCTCAGCATCGGAAGACCGTTTTAGATCTGGTTCCTCGTGTGAATGATTACGTTTATCCGGTGGGTCGCCTAGATTACGATTCTGAAGGACTATTGTTATTGACAAATGATGGTGAGATGGCCTCTCTATTGACTCATCCTAGTCATGGAATTCCTCGAATTTACGAAGCCACTGTTCGCGGCTGCCCAACAGATCAACAATTACGCAGGATTGCTAAGGGTATGCGTCTTGATGGTCGCAAGACGGTGCCGGCGGAAGTACGGCGTATTGGTAGCGTACGGACAGCTATTCGTGCAGACCGAGCCTGTATAGAGGTTGTACTTCGGGAAGGGAGAAATCGCCAGGTTCGACGGATGTTTCAAAGTATTGGACATCCGGTTGTTCGTCTGGTCCGCACTTCGCTCGGGCCGTTGCGACTCAGAGGGCTTAAGCCTGGCCAGTCTCGAGACTTATCTACAGAGGAACTTAGAGTATTACGCGGTGTTTTGAAGACTAGTAATGACTGATGAAGTGGTGATTGCAATTGACGGCCCTTCTGGAGCAGGAAAGGGGACCGTAGCTCGACAACTTGCTTCAGTATTTAACTGTCAGCATATTGACACAGGGGCGATGTATCGAGCTGTAGCGTGGTGGTCTATTAAAGACGGCCACTCTTTTGATGATGAGGTCGAACTTGCGAATATTGCTGAAAATGCGTCTTTTGATTTTAGTGGTGTAAAGGTCGCGATGAATGGGCATGATGTAACCGACTTGATTAGGACACCAGAAATGGATGCAGCAGCGGCCAGAGTAGCAAGCTTGTCGAAGGTCCGTGCAGCTCTTGTGAAGCGACAGCGTGAGTTAGCTAATGGCAGCCGAATTGTTATGGAGGGGAGAGATATTGGGACCTCTGTGTTTCCGGATGCTAAAGTAAAAATTTACCTCGATGCATCGCCTGAAGAGAGAGCTGAGAGGCGAGCGCACGATCCGGCGCATCAATTGCCAAGGAATGTACGCGTGGAAGAAGTAGCCAGTGCACTTCAAGCGCGTGATCATTTAGACCGTACCCGCGCAGCTTCCCCTCTTAAACAAGCGCCAGATGCAATACTTGTTGATACCACTGGTACTTCGGTGGATAAAGTGATTGCAAAGGTGATTAGGATCGTTAGTCAGAAGTTGGAACTATCATGAAGAATGACTCTGGTTTCATTCGTCACCGTGTTTCCATATCTTAATAGCTACATTTAGTAATTTTTCCTTAATTATTGCTGCATCGATTTCCGGTAAGAAATACTTAACTCAAACGGAATGGTTCTTGCGTTTCTAATGGACTTGAAAATGTCGCCGATGTTTTTCCTGAACGACCTGCTCGTTCTATCTATATAGAGCAATTTGAGTTTTGAACGTACCTAAATTCTGATGTGGTAATTCTTACGAATTTTGCTTAGGCCTCGGTCTTCTGTAGGCATGCTAATCCAAGGCTTTAGATGATTGACCTTGCGTCGTTAAGTAGCATATAGTCCTATGCTTACCGCCAATCTAGATTTGGTGACCGTGTCATTAAATTAGACACGACAAGGGTGTCGCGCGTCCATTTTTAAATGGACTGCTGCGAGGAGGACAGGCAGAGAATGGCAGATGTAAACGATGGGGCAACTGGCGATGCTGCTGAATCGGTAGTGCCTGCGCCAGCTAAGGTGAAGCCTGCCTTTGGTGGTGTCACCGTGCTCGAAAACGAAGAGGAGCCCCGAGATCAAGCGGAGCATGCCCGTCTCCTAGAGCTTTACGCTAGCAGTTTTAAGAATATTGCTGAAGGCGAAGTTATAAAGGGAACGGTTCTTAAGGTTTCTGATTCTGAAGTAGTGGTAGACGTTGGTTATAAATCAGAAGGGATTATTGCTCTTTCTGAATTTTATGATGAGACCGGCGAGGCCCCCATCCATCCTGGTGATTTAGTGGACGTGCTTCTTGAGCGTACGGAAGACCGTGAAGGCCATATCGTGCTGTCGCGCGAAAAAGCCGAGAAAATGAAAATTTGGGACGATGTCGAAAAAGCCTATGCCGATCGGAAGGTTGTTATCGGTCGTGTGATTGAGCGTATCAAGGGGGGATTGGCTGTTGACATTGGAGTGAGAGCGTTTTTACCTGGTTCTCAGATTGATGTTCGACCTGTTCGAAATCTTGATTCTTTGCGTGGTCAAGAACTTCGCATGCGAGTCATTAAAGTTAATAAAAAACGTGGGAATATTGTGCTCTCACGTAAGGTTCTACTCGAGGAAGAGAACGCAGAAAAGAAAAAAGATACTCTCGCGAACCTGTCAGAAGGCAAGGTCATGGAGGGGGTCGTCAAGAATATTACCGACTACGGGGCATTTATTGACCTTGGTGGTATTGATGGATTGTTGCATGTAACGGATATGTCATGGGGAAGGGCGCAGCATCCTTCTGAGTTGCTAAATGTTAATGATGAGATCGAAGTTGTTGTTCTTAAGTACGACCCCGCTACTGAAAGAGTATCTCTAGGCTATAAGCAGTTGCATGATGATCCATGGGTTTCTGCGACCGATCGTTACCCCGTCGGGCAGCGTCTTTCTGGCAAAGTTGTCAGTTTGACAGACTATGGCGCATTTGTAGAACTTGAGCCTGGTGTTGAAGGTTTGATTCACGTTTCTGAAATGTCTTGGAGTAAACGGATTAAGCATCCGTCTAAATTGCTTAATGTCGGCGATACGGTAGAGTCGATGGTTTTAGGGGTTGATTCTTCGTCGCGGAGAATTTCACTCGGCCTTAAGCAAACCGAGAGTAATCCTTGGCAGGAACTCGAGGACAAATATCCAGTTGGTACCAAGCTTACCGGGACAGTCCGGAATCTAACCGAATTTGGTGCGTTTGTTGAGATTGATGAAGGCATTGACGGATTGATTCATATTTCGGATATGTCATGGAGCAAGCGTTTAAAGCACCCGTCTGATGTGTTGGAAAAAGGTGATGAAGTTGAGGCTATGGTTCTGAATATTGATTCAGAAAACCAGCGATTATCCCTTGGGTTGAAGCAGTTATCGACAGATATTTGGGACGATTTCTTCTCGAACACGAAAGTCGGGGATGTTGTTGAAGGCAAGATCGTTCGGATAACAAATTTTGGTGCTTTCGTTGAATTGGGTGAAGGTATTGAAGGTTTGATTCACGTTTCCGAGTTTGAGAATCAAACTGGCAGTGAAGATACTGGACTCAAGGTC
>CAZWKO010000189.1:0-5584 GCA_964634925.1 uncultured Vicinamibacteraceae bacterium | reverse complement strand
CGTCGTTTAACGAGTGGCACGAGGGGACTCAGTTTGAGCCGATGCGGGCCCACGCCGACCTTACCCTGTCAGAGCGGAAGGTTGGCTATCACAACCCCGAGGACGGATTTTATCGATTGCGTCGTTTGACGGAACTGGTCGACCGCCTTGGGGCTTAGTTGCCGCCGAGGCGCAGCGTGGCGGCAGTGGTCACCCGATTTTGCCAAAACGGTGTGGGTCCGAAGATGCGCCGGCCGCCGACCGTGACTCGAACCGCGAACCGGTTGTGGATCGGGACCTCGACCCCACCGCCGACCTGCAATGCGCCGTGCCGCTCAACTGATGACCCGAAGCTGTCAACGGGTGCGTGGCTGTGCACTTGCAGGTTAATTTGGGTTTGTCCTGCGAGTACCTGAATGAGTGGTCGAACGCGCCAGACGGGTACCGACATTGTGGCCGAAGCCATGGTGCCGAGGACGTTTGCGTTGACGCTGAGACCAGAAATGTCGTCGCTTTGAGTTGTCCGGTCGAGCTCGAATCCTACCGCGAGCCAAGGTGTGGCGTGCCACCCGCCACCGAAGATCCATCCCGGTCCAATACCCCCGACGAGTGCACTGGAATCTATCGCGGCAACGCCACCCACGATTTCGAGCCGCCCCGCAGATCGATTTTGAGCGAGAACCGGCAGGACGCTAGCAAGAAAGATTAGAGGTAGAAGAATGGCGGAGAGAGTGGGATTCGAACCCACGGTAGGAGGATTACCCCTACACACGCTTTCCAAGCGCGCTCCTTCAACCACTCGGACATCTCTCCGCGAATGAACGTTAGCGGTAGCAAAGTTTAACAGTCTCAAACGGTTTTGTGTCTTGATCGGCAGTAAGTGGCGACGTACACTGGTGGTTCTTTCCGTGGCGATGGGTCGCACCGTGGCTCGGACCCTGTGCAATTTCAGCCTGCGAACCGCGTCAGGGCCGGAAGGCAGCAGCGCTAAGTAGATACTGGCATGTGCCGCAGGTCTCTCCGGGCCGCGGTGGGATCCATCGCTTCGGGAAGAACAACGAACGAGACGGGAGTCATGAGTTATCAAGTTCTTGCTCGCAAATACCGACCGCAGCGCTTTGACGATGTGGTTGGTCAACGTGGTGTGACGCAAACGTTGCGGAATGCACTGACGCAAGGTCGACTTGCTCAGTCGTATATATTCGCCGGTCCACGCGGAGTCGGGAAGACGACGACGGCCCGTATCCTCGCACGCGCATTGAATTGTACACAAGGCCCGACGGCGGATCCTTGTGGGACCTGTGATGCATGTATTGAGATTACAGCCAACCGAGATATTGATGTGTTGGAGATTGATGCGGCCACGCATACTCAAATTGACACTATGCGCGAGGTTGTCATCAACGGGTTAGCAATCGCACCAGTCCGTAATCGCTATAAAGTTTTTATCATTGACGAAGTGCATCAATTATCGAAGTCGTCATTCAATGCACTACTGAAATCGATCGAAGAACCGCCACCGCATGTGATGTTCATGATGGCAACAACGGTACTGGACAAAATTCCAGATACGATTCGGTCACGTTCGCAAGTGTACGAATTGCGAACGATTAGTCGACAGCAAATTGTCACACAGCTGCGTGTCATTGCCGATGCCGAATCGATCACGATTGATGATGCGGCGCTGAACCTCTTGGCACGCGCCGCGGACGGTAGCATGCGGGATGCGCAGAGTGCTTGTGACCAGGTCCGAGCGTTTGCGGGTGATTCGATTACAGCAGAGGATGTGTCGACGGTACTTGGGCTTATTGGCCGTGACCCCATTCTCGATGTCGCGGCAGCAGTGGTCGATGAGGACGCAGCAGCGGCCTTTGATCTGGTTGACCGCTTTATCGAGGCAGGATATGACCTTCGACTGGTCTGTCGGGAATTGTCTCGGGCCATCCGCGATCTCCTCGTTCTCGCAATTGACCCGGATCGAGCAGATGATCCTGAACTTATAATCGATACTGAGCGTGATCGACTGCTCCAATTGTCTAAACAGTTTTCCCGTGAGGATTTGTTGCGAGCGTTCGATGTGATCAATCGCGCAGAGTTTGAGATTCGTACGGCCTCGCAGCCACGGTATCACCTGGAAATGGCGCTGCTGCGGTGGATGCATTTACAAAAGCTCGTACCGCTGGTGGATCTGCTTGAAGGTCGTGGGCCGAAGGGGCCCGCGCCGCGGGGCGGTGGCGGAACACCGGTTGCGTCACATCGACCATCTTTACCGAAGAAAAAGACTACACAGAAGCCGAAGCGTTCAGAGAAGATCGTATCCCAGCCGCCAGCCGTACCGGAGCGGAACGACTCCGTGCCAACAGTGCGTCAGAAATCGACTGATGTTGAAGCTGGGGTTTCGAGTGGTTCGGTTGATCTGACGGATCAAAAAGCCAAGCTTATGAACGCTATCAAGCAGGAGAAGAAGTTTTTCTATGGAACTGTCGTTGCGCAGGCGCAACGAATTGAACTGGAATCTGAGGCCGTGACGTTTACGTTCACTCCAGGTCAGAAGACGTTAGCGAAACAGCTATTACAGAACACACCGTGGCTCGAAGAGATGGCGGAGACGGTCTTGGGCCGAAAGGTTGCTGTTCGAAGTGCACAGGGGACGGCCTCGCCGACAGAACCATTGTCCGGGACTCCATCAAGTACAGCCACAGAGTCAGCGTCCCCGGAAGCAAAAATGGACCGGAAGGTAGAAGATACCCTGCGTCCGCGTGTAATGGAGGATACATTTGTGAAAGCGATGGTCGACGTGTTGTCGGCCGATATTGATGATGTACAGAAACTGTGATGTGGGTATCAAGTCTGTTCTGGTGGAACAAGCTCGGTACACATACGTCTGATCAACTAATACTAAGGTCGTTAGAGTCGTTATGAATATTCAGCAGATGATGAAGCAGGCGCAGGAGATGCAGGATCGACTGCAGCGTGAGCTCGCCGAAACGGAGGTTGAAGCGACCGCTGGGGGAGGGATGGTGACGGTTGTCATGACAGGCGTCAAACAGTTACGCAGTGTGACCATCGACCCGGAGGTGGTCTCCAAGGATGACGTCGAGATGCTGCAAGACCTCATTGTTGCTGCTATTAATGATGCTCAGCGGAAGGTCGATGACGAGGTGTCCGGCAAGATGGGTGGCATGATGGGTGGGCTGAAGATTCCCGGATTGACGGGATGAAAGAACTCGGCCCGCTGGGTGCGTTGGTCGAGCAGCTCCAACGACTCCCCGGCATTGGGGCAAAAGGGGCGCAGCGCCTTGCTTTTCATCTTCTCAGAGAACCCCGCGATGATGTCGAAGCGTTAATTGACAGCATTCGAGCCGTCAAAGAGCAAATTACCTATTGCTCGATCTGTCACAACATTACGGACGCTGATCCGTGCTACTACTGCACGGAAGAGGCACGCGATCGATCGCTCATTTGTGTGGTCGAAGACCCACACAACGTGACGGCCGTTGAGAAAACGCATGAATTTAACGGGACATACCATGTCTTGATGGGTGCACTGTCACCACTTCAAGGTATTGGCCCAGATGATTTACGGATCAAGAGTCTTCTTGAGCGTGTTGGTGGTGGTGGTGTGGAAGAAGTTATCTTAGCGACGAACCCGAATGTTGAGGGAGAAGCCACCGCAATTTATCTTGCCAAATTACTGAAGCCATTAGGTGTGCGCGTCACCCGTATCGCGATGGGGCTTCCGGTCGGCAGTGACCTTGAATATGTCGACGATGTGACGATTCACAAGGCGATGGAAGGTCGGCGCGAACTGTAAACACGGATTCTATGGTGTTGCTCCGGTTTTGAGTAATATGCTGAGAGAGCGAATCAATGCGCTCCGTGTTTCAAACGTTCGGCAATCGGTAAACGCGCTTGGCTGTATCGTGAAACATTGCGGCCCGCTCGGTGGCTGAAAATCCCGCGGAAATTTTTTTGAACTGGTTCCAAAGCACAGTATAGGAGCAGGATAACTTGTCGACCGGAAAGTTGCTCTCGAACATACACCGGTCTGGTCCGAACTGCTCGAACATGTAGTCGTACCACGGGCGGTTTGCTTCGACCAATTGATCTGATGTTGGTGGCTGGTCGCGTTCGTGCCAACCGTAGCCGTTGACCACCATTTGGATGCCACCCACTTTGGCAACGACGTTCTGGTGTTGCGCTAGTTCAGCCACAGCTGGTTTCCAGGCGGCGAAGACCTCGTCGCGACGGTTCGCGTAGGGACCTATCCCGATAGGTCCTCCCAAGTGATTAAAGATGATCGTTGTGTCCGGAAAAGCGCCGGCGAGGTTTGCGAGATCAGTGATGTGGGTGTGATAAACCCAGCCTTCAAACGAGAGTCCATAGGTACGGAGGTGCGCGTAGCCTCGCCGGAAGTCCGAATCGAGTAAAAGATGTTCCTGACCCGACGGCCGCCTCGAGACGACAGGCGGTTCAGCCCATGCGGCCCGGTGCCGAACGCCTCTGAAACGTTGCGGACTTGCCGCTATTTGGGCTTCGAGTACCGGCACAACACGGTCACCGAGCAGCAGGTCGGCGCTGCCAACGATGCCCGTTCCAACACGGGTTTCTCCATATTGGCCGCTAGCACTCTTGGCTGCAACGCCTTGCACAAATTCGGTTTCCCCCACGACCCGAAGCTCCTCGGGTCCGTCGGCCCGATACATTGACGTGCATTCGACAAATACCGTTTGTCGGACGTTGTGCTCCTGGGTATCTTCAAGTAGTTCCTCCAGGAGATACCGGTTGCCCGGTCGATCCCACAGGTGGTGATGTGGATCGATGATGGGGAGAGCCGGTTCCAGTGCTGGCTCAACGGTTTGCGCCAGCCAGTCCTGACGGGGGCCCGTGGCTGCACGGGTCTGTTGAGCCTGTGTGTGTTTTGGTGCGAAACCGGTCAGTAAACTACCAGCAACGCCACCGAGTGCATATGCTCCGGCGCGACCAACAAAGCGTCGACGTGTGATTCCATCCATCGTGTACTACCCTTTCGTAGTGCTGGTCGTGGTCGAAGCAACACCACTGATTAATTATGGTGTTGGTTCAATTTTGAGAAGTGCGCCATCATCCGCATCCGTCAGTACGTAAAGCAGCCCATCTGGGCCTTGGCGTACTTCCCGAATACGTTGTCTGAGTTCGGTTAACATTGTTTCGCGACGAAGCTCTTCCGTTTTTTCGTTGAAAACAATACGTTCCAAGTGTCCCGTGCCGGGGATGCCACCTTCACGGAGCGAGCCCACGAATACGTTGCCTTGCCACGCTGGGAATTGGTCGCCGGTATACACAGCCATCCCTGCGGCGGCAATCGCGGGGAGCCATACCACCAATGGCGTCTCCATACCGTCACGTGTCGGCTCGTAGAGGCGTGCCCCGGAATAGTCGCGGCCAAAGCTTACGACGGGCCATCCGTAGTTACGACCCGCCAAGACGATATTGATCTCGTCACCGCCGTTTGGGCCGTTTTCGTGCTGCCAGATTTCTCCGGTTATAGGGTGGAGGATGAGACCAAGTGTGTTGCGATGGCCGAAGCTATAAATTTCCGGTCGATGGTCGTCGTGCTTTACGA
>CAZWKO010000188.1:0-5594 GCA_964634925.1 uncultured Vicinamibacteraceae bacterium | reverse complement strand
GTCGCATCCTGCCCTCCGTCTCCGCGCCATTCTGCCAGTTTTCGGGCGTGCGGGAAATGACAATCTCCATAAAGAACTGGTCGAGAGACATGCTGTCGTAGAGGCTCTTCGGCGTTGCAGCGCCCGCCAGACAGCGATAGGATGCCGCCTATGGGTGGGAACACCGGACGCAGAACGAAGTCGGAACGGATGGACACGCGCCACCGCGCGGCGCACTTCGGGGAAGCTTTGGCCTATGCCAACGAGCTACACGCAGGCCAGACGCGCAAAGGTACGCGGATTCCATACATCTCCCACCTGCTCGCAGTCGCTAGCCTTGCGTTTGAGTACGGGGCGGACGAGGATGAGGCGCGTCGGGCGAGCTTTGGCGCGCGGTCGAGAGATGTGGTCGGGTAATTCGCCTGTCTTCGCAAGGGACGCGGAACGGGTGCGGGACACGACAATCGCATCACGTTGAAACACGCGCGCGCTAGGCGTAATCTAGGCGGGTATGACGCGACAGTGGACAACGTTCTTCTCGGCGGCGGCGGTCGCTTCGTCGAGTCGCTCCAGGCGCTCGTACACGGACCTTGGATTTTGTTCCACGTTGAGTCTCCCCTAGCGAGGTGCATGCATTCCATGCCAATTCACGGGTTATTTTGGGTCGGACCTCGAGCAATGGCTGCGTGTCACGATGAAGACACCCATCTTTGAGAACAGCGACACTAGCGCGATGTGCGGGTCTGGCAGATGACGCGTACACCACGCTGGTTCCAGACCGGGATTCTGGTCGTCGGTATTGGCCTCACGATTCTTGTGGTCTCGCGCGCCGAGCAGATTGCCTTCGACGACCAGGTCAGGAGTGAACAGCACCTCGTCGATACGGCGTTGGCTGGCCAAGAACGGTCTGCCGCCGTCGGACATGCGACGTTTATGAGTCCGCATGCCGCTCCGATTGCCGTGAGTCGGGGACACGTCTTCGTTGTGAACACGCCTGGAGACACTGTTGATGTTATCGATGTCTCCAGTCGTGCCATCGTTACGCGTGTCAACGTCGGGATCGACCCGGTCGGAATTGCCGTACGACCGGACGGTAATGAGGTTTGGGTTGCGAATCACGTTTCAGATTCGGTGAGCGTGATCGATACCGATCCGACGAGCTCCACCTATCTTCAGGTTATCGCAACGGTACAGGACTTCGACCCGGTCACCAAAGCGACCCGCTTTGACGAACCCGTGGGCGTCGCCTTTGCGAATGGTGAGAAGGCTTATGTCGCGCTGTCATCGGAGAACCAGGTTGCCGTGATCAATGTGACCACACGCGAGGTGGACCGGACACTCCGAATCACAGCTCAGGATCCTCGCACCATCGCCGTCCGCGGTGATCGCCTTTACGTCATCCCGTTCGAATCCAACAACCAGACGCAGATATCTGGGGGACTCGGTCCACTTGATGGCGACTTAACGACGTTCGATGCGCAAGAACACGTTTTAGACAACAACAACGTCCTATCGCTTGGCGTCGATGTCGATATCGTCAAGCATCCCAAGGTTCCGGATCGAGACTTGTACGTGTTTGATACCGCTACTGACGAACTTATTGAGGTTGTCGATACACTGGGCACCTTACTCTATGGGCTCACCGTTGATTCGACGGGGCGCGTATTCGTTGCTCAGGCGGACGCGCGCAATGACGTAAATGGACGCGCCGGCACGCGCAAGGATGGTCTGGCAGAGTTGGACAACCGCGCCTTTCTGAACCGGATTACGAGTGTCGATTGCGGCGGCGCGTCGTGTGCCCAACCGGCGTTCATCGAACTTGAACCGTTACCACCGGTGGATCCGGCGCCAGGTCTGGCCTTGGCAACGCCGTTTGCAATTCAAGTCAGCGACGACGATTCCACGTTGGTGGTATCCGCTGCGGGATCAGACAAACTCTTTACCGTCGATACCATGAGCGGTGCGGTGCTCGGACGGGTAGAGGTCGATGCTGTGCCAAGGGGTATCGCCCTGGAGTCTACCGTTGGCGGCCAGCCGTCACGCGCCTGGGTCCTCAATGCGGTCGCCAATACTGTCTCCGTCGTCAATGTGTCCGATCCTGCCAACCTCGAGGTCGTCGCGACCGTTCGCTTGGACGATCCTACCGATTCGGCGTTCAAACGCGGACGCATCGCGTTCAATGACGCTGACGCGTCTACAACTGGCACCTTCTCCTGTGAGAGCTGTCATCCAGACGGTCACACCGACCAACTGGTGTGGGTTCTGGATACACCGATTTGCGACAGAGGCGACAACTCCAGCTCCGGGTGCACGCAGATTCCGCCCCGCACGACGATGCCGATTCGGGGCCTGCGCGATACGGCCCCTTATCACTGGGACGGCATCCCCGGTGACCCTTATGGCGGTATCAACACCGCCAGTATTCGCCACGCCACTGCGCCCAACTGCAGGCCCGAGGAACCCGAGAGCTGCACTCTGCTTCTGGTGGATAGCACTCTCGCCAAGACCATGTGCAAGGTGGGCAACTGCCCGGTAAATGAAGAAGGGAAGGCCGGCGCGTTGACGGCGGCCGAGCGGGACGACTTGGCGAAGTTCATGCTGAGTGTGCCGTATCCACCGTCGCAACGTCGTTCCTATGACAACGTTCTCTCGAGGCGGGCGAAGGACGGATTTAAGCTGTTTCATATCGACGGTGATAACCAGGAGGACGGACCCAATGTTTGCGGCAACTGTCATCGCATGCCGTTCTGGGTCAGCACCAATACGCCTGGCAGCGGGATGGATGCGCCTACCTGGCGCGGCGCCTACGATCGCTGGTTGATCCTGCCTCAGGGCCGGCTGAACTTAATTGATTTCAACTTCTACCAGTCCATCACGCGACTTGGCACTCCCGAACAACAGGTGTGGAACCTCACGTGGGGTCGCCGGCCGCGCTTTGACCCCGTCTGGAACATGGTGCTGGAGGGTAGCACTGGGGTCTCTGGGTCCTTCGCGCGGCAAGTCACTCTCAACCAGACAACGACAGACGACTTACTGACGGACGGCCTACTGGACGCCCTGGAGGTTTCTGCCCGTGAGGGCGGCGTTGTGCTCCAGGGCGACGGCGTGTTCATTGAATCGACGTCGGGAGCAGACTCGACCTCAGCGTTGAGCGCAACGTTCTCCAGCATACAGAGTCAAATCTTCGTGCCACGATGTGTGTCATGTCACGGTACCGTCGCGAACGCGGGGTTAGACCTGCGAGCGGCAACCGGGTTCGCCAATCTCGTAAACGCTGCAAGTACAGAGACCGACCTACTACGAGTGGCACCGGGCGATCCAGAGAACAGCTATCTCATTCATAAGTTGGAAGGACGCAGCAGTATCGTCGGCAGTCAGATGCCGCGCGGTGGACCGTTCCTGTCCGCGGAAGAGATCGATGTGATCCGTAGCTGGGTCGCGGCCGGCGCCACCAACAACAGTGGCGGAATAGCCACGCCTGTGGCGCTGCAGTTCGACGATGGCCTCTACGTGGAGCAGAATGACGATCCGGAATCGTTCACTCGATCAGAATTGGTTGCGCTTGCAGCCGACGGTCGGTTCGTTGGTACCTTCACCGCGCGTCTGGGGGCCAACGTGGATGGCGACTATCCACAGCCCGGTCTTTGGAGCCGGGGACCGATTCAGGTGCAGCGAGGGGCTCAGGAGTTTCCGATCTTATCTGGTGGCGACGCCAGCATGGTGCCAGCAATGGTGATCAATGGTCGACACGTGCAGGAAGCGGCAAGCCTTGTCGTCGACGGAAGGCGAGTGGCTGGTAATGTACGCTGCCGGGCCGGTAAGCTTCCCGATTGTGTCGACGAGACAATTGTGGTCCAACTAGCAGCAATGCCGGAGTTAACAGGGATGCACTTGCTGCAGATTCAGAATCCAGGCGGACTGTTCAGTAACGACTACATATTCTTCACCGACACCACGACTGTCATTAGTTTCCCTGAGGAGAATCCCTTCAGTGTGGCGGTGGGATCGGCCACTGTAGCAACGACACCTCGTCCGACCGAACCGCCTGTCACTCGAGTCGCACTCTCCAAGAATGACGGTGAAATTTTCACCGCGGTCGACGGAACCCAGTTTCAGACGGAAACCGTCGTGACTGGCCTTGACGTACCGACTAGTCTCAACTTTGCGCCAGACGGCCGCTTATTTGTGACCGAACGGCCGGGCCGTGTCCGGGTAGTGGTGGATAGTGAGCTGTATCCAGAGCCGGCGCTCACGCTCTCTGAGGTATTTGCCGTCGACGAGGCCGGTTTACTCGGTCTTGCACTGGACCCCGAGTTCTCCCAAAACGGTTTCGTCTATCTGCTCCATACTCGGCCGCGGCCTGGTGAGGCCCCAACCAATCGCATTGTTCGATACCGGAACGTCGGTAACACACTGGCCGAGGCGGTCATCTTACTGGATGACCTGCCTGCTTCCACCTCGCGAGACGGTGGACGGCTCCGCTTCGGTCCCGACGGGTTACTCTACGCGGCGATGGGAGACGCTCGCTCAGAAGACCATGCACAGGATCTCGCGTTACGCACTGGGAAGATTCTGCGTATTCGGAGAGACGGAACGACACCCAGGGACAACCCCTTCGCGTCGCCGGTGTACTCCCTAGGCCATCGCAATCCACAAGGGTTCGACTGGCATCCACTGACCGGGACGCTCTGGGCGACTGAACATGGCAACATCGGTAATGACGAGGTTAATCGCATTGAGGCCGGGGCCAACTATGGATGGCCGGCTATTGAGGGCGACCAGACAATGCCCGGAATGCGGTCGCCAGTGTTACGCTTCTCGTCATCCATCGCGCCGAGTGGCGCGTCCTTCTATGACGGGATGACCATCCCTGGGTTCCGCAACGACTTTTTTTTTGCGACCCTACGTGGCACCCATCTTCACCGGGTGCGATTTGACCCGGCCGATCCGGACCAGATAATCGGAACGGAGCGGCTTCTCGACGGCCGATTCGGTCGACTACGCGATGTGGTGACGGGACCCGATGGTAGTTTGTACGTCGCGACCAATAATCGAGACTCTCGCGGGACACCAACTCGAGACGATGACCGGATCATCCGCTTGACGCCGGTCCGTTGATTCGATTTGTTACCTATCGAAAAAGTCTTTACCAACCATGGCTATCTCTTTCGGAAGCTTCCAATTCGGATACCACAACGCCGGTTTGTCGATGAGGAAGAGCGCAACGGTATATTGGAGACGTTGAAACAACGAATCACGCTACCCGACGCTCAGAGTTCTGAACACCAGATGTTCGCCAACTTGTGCATCGCAGCCAAACCCGAACGACTCAAGTCATTCACCAAATGTATAAGCGACGCAAACCATGCATACTCACTGCCTGCCCGGTGAGCGACGTGGACCAACAACTACAGGCTCCGAACGATAAAAAGATGGCTGCTTCTCTTCGTCAGCCGTTGAACCGTCTACTAAAAATTGACAGCTTAAGTGACAGCTTAACGAGTGGACGCCGGTGGATAGAGCGGACAACACTGGAATGTGAATCGTCGAATCTCTAAGCAATACACCTCGGTGGACGTATCCGGACGGGAGTCTCTCAAACTGGGGGTCAGGGG
>CAZWKO010000187.1:0-5614 GCA_964634925.1 uncultured Vicinamibacteraceae bacterium | reverse complement strand
AAGAACATAGGCATCACCCGGTCCAACTGCAACATATATTTTTTTTAGTTCAGACATCATCAGGTCAAGCGCGTTGTATCACGACTACAAGGTGCTGCACGATAAACTTCTCAATCTCCCTCTTCTTGCTACATTCATGTCACCGACCCATGATATTTTGGGCTAAGAGCAAACGACATGCCTGGCAGTAAAACCACGGTAATTACAATCACGCCACGAGGCCCTTACATCTGTACCGGACCCTGCAAAGTTATCGATTCGTCAGGACACCCTGTCCCTAATGAAACGGAAACATTCTTATGTCGATGCGGCTACTCCAAAAACAAACCGCTCTGTGATGGTGCACATGGCCCATACCAGTTCAACAAAGATATTCAACCAGAACCTATTGATGGCACCGTAACAACCTACGCTGGCAAGGTTGAGGTCCGCTACAACCCGACTATCTGTGCCCATCTTGGTGTCTGTACAAGTAAACTGCCAGAAGTATTCGACACGAGCCGTCGCCCGTGGATTCTTCCCGATAACGCCGATCCAACCCAGGTCATCAATACAATCAATCAATGTCCCTCTGGGGCGCTGACCGCGCAGCTAACGCCGGCAGAGACAATAGATGTGCAGGGCACGACCACAGAGCCAATTATTGAGGCACAAAGAAACGGTCCTCTTACGATTCAAGGGCAGGTTGAAATCGAAAACATTGCGTGGCCCGAAGGTGCGGTGCGTGATAGGTTCACGCTATGTCGCTGCGGCGCATCACGCACGATGCCATTCTGTGATGGTTCGCATGACACGGTGGGCTTTACCGACGATTAGCAATTAGATGAGTAAAATAGCACGTTCAAAGGAGTCCACCATGTCTGTGACACGTCGCCGATTTCTCTCCGACACCACTGCCGCGGTAGCCGGTGCTAGCACAGCATCCTTATTTCCGACTGCTATACGGACCAACGCACAAGGTGTTTCCCCGAGTGACAAAATCGTCGTCGGTGTCATCGGCTGCAAAGGGATGGGGTTTTCTGATGTGCGCTCGTTGCTGAGAATGGATGAGGTAGAGTGCGGCGCACTGTGTGATGTCGACAGCAGCGTGCTACACGAGCGCGCAGGCAACATCGAAGAAATGACAGCCGTCAAACCACAACTCTACAGTGACTACCGAGAACTCCTTGAAAATGACGACCTTGATGCCGTCGTGATCGGTACTCCAGATCATTGGCATTGTCTACAAATGGTGGATGCATGTTCGGCAGGTAAAGATGTGTATTGCGAAAAACCATTAGCCAATTCGGTCGAAGAAAGTCGGCTCATGGTCGACGCCGCAAAACGGTACGACCGGATAGTGCAAGTTGGCCAATGGCAACGTAGTGGTCCTCATTGGACAGAAGCAATGAACTTTGTCCACTCGGGAAAACTAGGCCGGATCCGAACCGTACGGGCGTGGGCGTACATGAACTGGCTTCCGCCAGTGCCGGTCGTACCAGACGAAGCCACGCCCCCTGGCGTCGACTACGACATGTGGCTTGGTCCAGCCCCAAAACGTCCATTTAACCGTAATCGTTTTCACTTTAACTTCAGGTGGTACTGGGACTACGCCGGCGGCTTAATGACTGATTGGGGCGTGCACATCATCGATATCGTGCTCTGGGGAATGCAAGCCACAGCCCCAAACTCTGTCTCAGCCAGTGGAGGCAAGCTTGCGTATCCCGATGATGCGCAGGAAACCCCTGACACGATGACGGCGTTGTACGAATTCGACGACTTTCTCATGGTCTGGGAGCAAGCAACCATGATCGAACTTGGTCCATTCCAACGGGCGCATGGCATCGCGTTTGTCGGCAATAACGGAACGCTCGTTGTAGACCGCAATGGATGGGAAATCTTTCCAGAGGAACGATTAGACAATCGCAAGGCTGTCGGGTACCGAATGGAAGCGCGACCACCGATCACCGCAGCGGCAGGAGAACGTGGTCTGGACCAGCACACAGAAAATTTCATTGACTGTATGAAAAATAGGCGCCAACCAGTCTGCAATGCTGAAGTTGCAAGTCTCGCGGCCGTTAATGCTCACCTTGGAAACATCGCCTTCCGCACCGGAACCAAAGTGCACTGGAATCCGACACAAATGCAATTCCGGGACAACGACCACGCCAACCAATTAACAAAGGCGCACTACCACGGACCGTGGAAATTGCCACAACTGTGAAGGACAAGACAATGCGCAATAGACTCATGGCCATAACAGCGGCGGCAGCAGTTGCATTACCAGCACTATTGGTGGCTGGGACGCAATCCTCCAACGACTTGCCCCCACCTGAGGACACTGAAATTTGGGAACCAGAACCACAAGTTATTAGCCCTGGAATACCGTCAGCAATGCCCACAGATGCAATTGTGCTGTTTGATGGGAACGACCTGTCAAAATGGACGGGTCGGAACGGTGTTGCAGAATGGACTGTTGCGAATGACGCCTTTACGGTAAAGCCAGGCACTGGCGATATTTCTACTGTCGACAGCTTTCGCGATGTCCAGCTCCACATTGAATGGCGGACACCAACGGCAATCGTCGGTGAAAGTCAGGGGCGTGGCAACAGCGGAGTTTTCTTGATGGAACGGTATGAAGTGCAAGTACTTGACTCATATCAAAATCGAAGCTATTCCAACGGCCAGGCCGGTAGCATTTACAAACAGTACATGCCACTCGTTAATGCATCCCGTCGACCTGGCGAGTGGCAAACTTACGACATCATTTTCATGGCTCCGCGTTTCGCAAGTGATGGAAGCCTGAAACAACCAGCGACTATTACTGTTTTGCACAATGGCGTACTCGTGCAAAACCACGTATCACTCAAAGGTCCAACTGTCTTTCGTGGACAGCCAAAATACGAACCGCATGGCACTAAAGCACCACTCCAACTTCAAGACCACTCCAATCTCGTGAGCTATCGCAATATCTGGCTTCGCGAACTTTAATTTTCTGGGAGAACATTCATGATTCGTCGTCTTATCGTTACTCTGACTTTGATTATTTCTGCGCTTATTACAGTACCAACAGCGACCGCAGCGGAAGAACGGCCGATCTTGACAGCCTCGGCAGCAATGAAAATGGTGCATGGTTGTCTTGCAAAAGCTGCGTCAGAAGGATGGTTAATGCACATCGCGATCATTGACAACCATGGAAACCTGAAGGCGTATCACCGAATGGATGATGCTCAATTACTATCGCAGGATGTATCGCTAGCCAAAGCCAGAACCTCCGCAGTCAGCCCCCGGTCAACCAAGCAATGGGGAGAGATGGCGTTTAGTGGTGGTGGCCCTGGGGCAGCGGCATTTGTCCCTGGAATGAACTACTTTGAAGGTGGTCTACCAATTATGACGAGCGACGGTGAACACATTGGCGGGATCGGCGTAAGTGGCGATACTGGCGCCAACGACGCTGTTTGCGCACAAGCCGGCATCGACGCAGCCGCAGACGACCTACGGTAAGGGCGCGTTACTGCTGGGCCTCGACATCAATCGATAACTCCGCACCGTACATGGCGGTACGGTCTCGATCGATAGCTACCCAACGCAGTAGTGCCTCTACGTCAGGCTCGACGATATCGTTAAATACAGTGACACCATTGGTTACCACCCTAATCGGTTGTGTGAAATCGAACTGATCGGGTGACAATAGCAGCGTGAATCGGGTGACCCCACGTGTCGACGCGGTTACTTGGTTCCGCTGCTGGTCGAGCTCTACCCGACCGGAAGGACCAGATTGCGGAAACGCCTCTCGACTCTGAGGGGCCGCTTGCTCCGGGTACACCAAGGCAAGTTCAAGCTCTTCACCACCACGCTGTACAAGAATAGGTATTTGTTGCCCGGGCGCAAACCCTTGCAACGCTTGGCTCAGATCTTCAACTGACGGGTTGAATTCACCCTCAATACCTATCAAATTATCGTCACTTTGCAATCCAGCTGCTGAGGCGATCGAATCGCCACCAATTTCAATAAGTTTCAACCCGCCGTCCATTACTCCGAGCATATTAATTCCAAGATTCAACTGTGTTGGATCGACGATCGTATTGTGCGATTCAAGATTCG
The DNA here is from genome assembly GCA_964634925.1 of uncultured Vicinamibacteraceae bacterium. Classification (GTDB taxonomy): domain Bacteria; phylum Acidobacteriota; class Vicinamibacteria; order Vicinamibacterales; family UBA8438; genus DTWD01. Next base: position 1,531 of record CAZWKO010000187.1, on the reverse strand, counting down.
GTTCACCTTCGACAGCACCCAGCTCATCAATCACAAGCCAGTGTGCGCGATTGTAGCGATCCGTTGTCTCCGTCTCCCATGACAAGCGTGGCGGCAATGGTCGCCTCGACCATTCGGCCATAAATGCATCCATTGCCGGCGCCTCATCCTCCCACCAACTTGTATCGTGACCAGCATTTGGCTGGGCCCGAAAATCTATTAACACGCCGGCTGCATCAAAGAGACTCAAAAAGGGACGGACCGACGAGGTTGGATACAGGGGATCTTCGTCACCATTAATAACAAATAAGGGCTTGTTCCGAAGATTCGTGACGTGAATATCTCCATCAGACTCGGTTGCTGGGTTCGCCAGCACTACTGGATGACCGTTGAGTGGCAAAAAGCCAGCCCAAGGCGTTGTCGCCTTGAAACCTTGATAGTAGGCCCCCGTTGCCCCGTCAGAAATTCCAAGTAGAAACACCTTGTTCTCATCCAGGTTATAGGTCCGTTTCAAGTCTTGAAGGATGCCACTTAAGTTCTCAATCTGGCTATCCTGCCACCACAACGACTCCGACCATCCCGACGGAATTACAACGACTGCATCGTTTCGCGTGATCCGCGCCTCATTACGCCAAAATTCTCCATTCTCGCGTTTCGGTCTAGAGACGCCACCGTGGAGGTAAACCCGAACTGGGTAGCGATTTGCGGGGTCGTAATTATCCGGAATGATTACAACATACTCGTGCTCCACGCCGTCACGATTGGTCCGACTCAGTAACAGACGACCGGTCGGCACAGAACGGTCATACGTCCGACCTTCCCGTAACCGTGGCCAGATTTCCTCTATCGTGGCGTTAGTTGCAAGAATGTCCGCACTCGCCACCGATACTTCATCGTTTGTCTTTGCTTCCCAAAAATCTGCAATGGCACCGTCAAGTGCTGCGAGATCAGATGCAGGTGATTGGGCCGCATAACACTCCCAGCCATTGCCAACTGTCAGCAAAAAAAGGATCGAGCCCAACCTAAAAGACCGTGTCCAAATACGACGACTACTTGCTACCTGCCCCACGAGTTACTCACCCTCTGTCGTCGCGACAACGTCAGTCAGACCGTGACGCGCAAGAAATTGATGAATCTTCGCGTAAATGGCCTCCATTTCGTTGCGAGTAAAACGACCGTGAAGACCGCCCGGGACCGTGTGAAGCTCATTCGACACACCGGCTTCCGTTAATGCGTCGTGAAGGTTAACAGCATGCTGATACGGCACCGTCGGATCTGCAGTGCCATGAATCGTAAAAATTGGCGGCAGCCCCTCACGCACGTAAGACAACGGGGACACCCGACGTGCAACATCAAGTCGGTCTGACAAACTTCCCATCCATTCAACGGCGTACGATTTCTCGTTCTCACCCTGCAAAAGATCGCCAACATCGGTGATGCCGTACCAATTAATAACGGCAGCCACGCCCAGTTCATCTTTCACCTCACACCCAAGATCAAGGCCCGAAGAAGACGGGATCATGCCAGTCGTCAAGGATAAATGGCCACCTGC
>CAZWKO010000186.1:0-5617 GCA_964634925.1 uncultured Vicinamibacteraceae bacterium | reverse complement strand
TTTGTTTTAGTCGCCGTTTTCTTACAGCAAGATGTTATTTTGTGGATCTGGACACGCCAGCACAACAACATCTGCCTCCGCGATGACCACGAGATCATCTGAGGCAATGTCAATCGCATGGCGTACCATCGCTTGCTCGAGAACCGCCTTGTTATCAACACCAATAACTAGACACTTTGGCCATACTTCCCGGCTAGCAAGTGCAATAGAACCACCGATCAGACCGAGGCCAACAACTGCGATTTTTTCAAATACGGCTGGCGACGTGGCCGTCGTCACACCAGGCTGTATAACAGGCAGCGTATGTACTGGCTTCTCCATAATTACGTCTGACCGACACGTTTCACTATCAAACTCAAGACTCCACCACACCGCGACGCTCGCACGTACTTCGCTCTACCGTTGGTGCGCCCCTTCATGCCACCTTCACACCGATCAGGAAACATGGCCAGATTGCCTATTGAGCAATCGACATCAAAATATCTATCAACATGTACCTCGACCACGTGCTGGGCCTGGCCGCCTGAGACGTTTTCTTGCATCACTGCGACCACAGGCTACTTTCCATCGCTTTCAACACTCTTTTTTGCGGAATCAGACGTCAGTCGCTCAAGACGGCGACTCTCGTCGATAATTCGCTCGAACACGCGCGTAACGGCATCGCCAGCAAGTGGGCCATCATTCACACTTCGAACGTGCGCAAGCACCTCATCCTCTCGATGCGGTTGATACGTTTTCATTCCAACGGAGTCTTTCAATCTGCCGATTTCGTTTGCACACGTCGCTCGCCGATTCAATAACTCAACAATTCTCTCATCGAGCTCATCAATCCGGCACCTAAATTCATCCAATCGATTTGCAATACTGACTGAATCAGATCCCGCTGCACGTTTATCTTCAGTCACTTCACATACTCCCCGGCATTTCGCCGCGCAGCCATCTCACATAACGGTCAACATCACCTAGTAATGCCTCGGGTGATGCACGCGCTATAACGTCAACAAGACCGCTGCCGACAACTGCTGCATCCGCCCATCGACCAACAGCGGCGACATGTTCCGGTCGAGATATACCAAAACCCAAAGCAACCGGCATACTCGTTAAGCGACGTATCCGTGCAACAAGAGTCTCTGCGCCATCAGAGATCACCTCCTTCGCACCGGTCACCCCAAGCCGCGAAATCCCGTACAAAAATCCTCTACCTAATTCAGCTGCACGTTTTATCCGATCATCACTTGTGGTTGGGCTTAATAGAAAAATAGGGTCAACTCCCACATCCTTTGCCGTGGCTTGAAACTCTTCTGCCTCCTCAATGGGCAGATCGAGTATTAACACGCCATCTACACCCGCACTCGCTGCCCGATCCAGGAATACTTTCTGACCCATACGCACCACCGGGTTCGCATATGTAAACAAAACGACCCCGGCTTCGACCGTCGGTCTAACCTTCTCGACCATCGATATCGTTCGACAGAGGTTCGTCCCCGACCGTAACGCTCGCTCAGACGCCCTCTGAATAACCGGCCCATCCGCAAGCGGATCAGAAAACGGCACACCCACTTCCAGTACATCAGCCCCAGCAGCATCAAGCACCCGCAATATCTCTGCGGACCGGTCCAGTTCCGGATCTCCAGCGGTAATAAACGTCACCAAGCCCGGGTCAGGTCTTCCGCTTACCGATTCAAAAATCTCATCCAACCGAGACATCCGTTAACTTCCCGTACTTTCATGATTCTTAATCGTTTCAACGTCTTTATCGCCCCGCCCAGAAAGATTAACTAGGATCTTTTTGTCACCGCCGATGGTACCGGCGAGTTGACACGCATAGGCCACGGCATGAGAAGACTCGAGAGCGGGCAAGATGCCCTCTGCACGACTCAATAATCGAAATGCATCTAACGCTTCAGCATCCGTAACATGGGTGTATTCAGTGCGCTTCAAATCACGTAACCAAGCATGTTCAGGACCTACAGCCGCGTAATCGAGCCCTGCTGACACGGAATGGGTAAGTTCAATATTGCCATCATCATCCTGCAAGACATAGCTCCGCGTCCCCTGCAATACGCCAGCAGTTCCAGTGGCAAATCGAGCGGCATGCCGACCAGTGGCAAGAGTTTCGCCGCCAGCTTCTACACCTATTAGTCGCACCGATTGATCATCTACAAAGCCATCGAATATTCCCAGCGCATTACTCCCACCTCCTACACAGGCAATTACAACATCTGGAGCCCCGCCTACTAAATCATCGAACTGAGCACTCGCTTCCACGCCGATCACGGATTGAAATTCTCGAACCATCAACGGATAAGGGTGCGGCCCCAGCACAGACCCAAGTAGATAGTAGGTATCAGAGACGTTCGTAACCCAGTCGCGCATCGCTTCATTGATGGCATCCTTGAGCGTGCAGCTGCCCGCCTCGACACCTGTCACCGTCGCCCCTAATAATCTCATTCGGTAAACATTCAAAGCCTGCCGCGACATGTCCTCGGTGCCCATATAGACCTCGCACTGAAGACCCAACAACGCGCACGCCGTTGCCGTTGCAACACCGTGTTGACCAGCGCCAGTCTCTGCAACGATACGCCGCTTACCCATCCGAAGAGCTAAAAGCGCCTGGCCCAACGCATTATTGATCTTGTGAGCCCCGGTATGTGCCAGGTCTTCTCGCTTCAAGAACAACCTCGCCACACCGGATTTACCAAATGATCCTTCCGATGCAATCGATTGCCGCAGACGAATTGCTTCATAGACAGGTGTCGGTCGTCCCACATAACGCACTAAGAGATCTGTCAATTCCACGCCGAACGCACGGTCGACCCGTGCCGTTCGATAGGCCGCTTCCAATTCCTCAATAGGCGCAACCAGCGTCTCGGGCACGAACCGGCCACCGTAGTCACCAAAATACCCACGGCCATCAGGATCCCGACGCCCGAATGCCGGCCGCGTCATACCTTCTCCACCTCAACAAACAATGACCTCAACTTGTCTGTCTCCTTTATTCCAGGCGACGTCTCAACCCCTGACGACACATCAATTCCATAGGGTCGTACACTCCGAATGGCAGCTGCTACATTGTCCGGCCGTAAGCCCCCAGCAAGAAAGATTTGTCGCTTAGCAGCGATCGACGCCGCAACATTCCAGTCGACAGTCTTGCCGGTACCACCACGCTGTACCTGGTCATGCACGTCAAGCAATACCATCACGTCCTGTGGAACACTATCGACCCTGGCTATCGTGCTCTCACCAACGACCCCAATTGCCCGAATGACGGGATACGTCAGCTTGCGGTACATATCGTCTGGTTCATCGCCATGAAGTTGGACGCTAGTCAAACCTACCCTGTCCGCTACCTTATGTATTTCCTCTACTGAACTATTCACGAACACACCTACCGATGTCACAGGCGGCAGCACTTCCACAATCGAAGCTGCAACTTCGGGCGTAACGTACCGCCGACTCTCCGGCCAGAAGACAAAGCCGATCGCTGTCGCACCCAACGACACTGCCGCTAGCGCATCACAGGGTCGCGTAATACCACAAACTTTAACCTGCGCCATCGCCTGACACCGCCATCTCCTGATGAGCATTCCGTAGAAGATCCGCTAGCGCATCACCAGGCACCGCTCTACACATAAACGCGCCTCCAATCAGAAATGCGTGATAACCCGCTCGGCGCAACCCGATTAAGTCAGACGCACTGGTCAAACCGCTCTCAGCAACGGCGGTGACATCCGGAGGGATTTCCTGCATCAATATTTCGGAAGCTTCTAGGTCAACGTCAAAGGTCCGTAAATCACGATTATTTACTCCAACAACATCTGCACCCGCTTCAAGAGCCACCGATAATTCTTCTGCGTCGTGAACCTCGGTCAAAACGGCCAAGCCATAATCATTCGCCCGTCGCATTAAGTCACGTAATTCCGATGGCTCCAGAATAGCGGCAATTAGCAACACCGCGTCGGCACCTGCGGCACATGCCTCCATCAATTGGTAGTCCGTCACAATAAAATCTTTTCGCAATACTGGGAGTTCAACCGCCTGTCGGACAGACTCTAAGTGGTCGAGAGACCCATCAAAAAACGCTGGCTCGGTCAGAACGGAAATCGCAACTGCACCGGCATCCGCATAACCGGAAGCGATGTCTGGCGGATTGTACGTTTGACAGAGAACCCCTTTTGAAGGTGACCGGCGTTTGCACTCCGCGATCACGTTGTACCGATCTTTTCTTCGAAGCTCTGCTACGAATCGTCTACCGTCCGGCATTCGCTCCCCATGCACCTTTTCCAACTCACGTAATGGCTTCACGGCCGCACGATCCCGTACCGCCGTTTTCGTGGCAGCCACAATGGCTGTCAAAAGGTCTAATTTAGAGCTGACTTCTGCCGTCATCCGTTATCCACGTCCTGCGAGCATCTGACCATCCGATCGAGCGCCGCGTTCGCACGCCCCTCATCGATAGCAACACCCGCCGTTCTCATTCCTTCAGCCAATGTATCGACCTGTCCAGAAACCAACAAGCCTGCCGCGGCGTTCATGAGCACGATATCTCTACATGGACCAGTTTCGCCCGATAAAACCGCTAGGGCCATCTTCTGACTCTCGGCAATACTGTCGACACGTAATGCACTTAAGTCGGAAGGTGTGACACCGAAATCCTGCGGGTTTACTGAAAAACGAGAGAGCTGTCCTTGATATATCTCACACACCTCAGTTGCCCCTATGGGAGACAATTCATCAAGTCCCCCCGCTCCATGAACAACCCAGGCTCGTTCGGAACCGAGCGAGCGAAGCGCACTCGCAATCAATTCGATCACCTCGACATCTGGCACTCCAATTATCTGGCGTCGAACACCAACAGGGTTTGTCAACGGACCAAGCAGGTTAAATGCAGTTCTTAGCCCCAGCTCCTTCCGCGTTGCCCCTGCGTACTTCATTGACGGGTGGAATGTCGGCGCATAACAGAATCCGATGCCCGCCTCGACTAAACATCGCTCAACCACCGCTGGCGAAGCTTCAACGTTCACACCAAATGCCTCAAATAGATCTGCACTCCCTGACCGACTCGACACCGATCGATTGCCATGCTTTGCAACGCGCACACCACTTCCAGCAAGTACCACAGCTGCAACAGTCGAAACGTTAAACGTCTGTGCGCCGTCTCCGCCCGTACCGCAGGTGTCAAAACAGTCAGCAATAAATCGACTTAGTTTTAGCGAATGCGACCTCATGACCCGCGCCATCCCAACCAGTTCCTCGACCGACTCCCCCCGTACCTTTAGCGCCACTAGGATTCCGGCAATCTGAGCAGAGGTCGCCCGACCCATCATGATTTCCTCCATCACATACGCAGACTCTGTCTCACTCAAATTCCCACCGGCCGTGACGCGGTTCAGTACGGTGGCTAATGTCAGCTCGCTTCCCATTTGATTAGGTGACCATTCCCCAACGGCGTTCCAAAAAATTATTCAAGATCGTTTTTCCATCACCCGTCAGAACGGACTCCGGATGAAATTGCAAGCCAAAGACAGGAAACTGCCTATGCCGAACGGCCATAATCGTGCCATCAGACGAGGCAGTTGCAACTACTTCTAATTCATCCGGCACTGTCGCATCATCG
>CAZWKO010000185.1:0-5663 GCA_964634925.1 uncultured Vicinamibacteraceae bacterium | reverse complement strand
AGTCGGCGCCATACCGTTGCACGACGACCGCGAGTTTCACTGCTCAGATGTGTCCGGCGAATTCGTACTGACCGAGGTCCGGGAGGAATTGCCTGAGGTGCTGACCGTGTCCCCGTCGTTCTTGTTCTCCGTAACTGCACGCTCGTTTGTTGCTTGAGGTTCGCTTGTTGTTGCTTCTTTTACTTCGGTCGTTGGTGGAACGTCGGTACGCCGTCGTCCTCTTCGCCTTCGCCGGCGCCGACGTCCCTGGGAGCCATCGCCGCTTTCTTCTTTTGCGCCATTAGCATTTTCGGTTGAGTTTTTACGAGTACTGGGTCGGTAAGCGACGACTTGTTCAAGTGCGCGGGCACGCCGTTCATCAAAGTCAAGGCGGGCAGCAACTGATTCCACACGCATCTTGTGGTTTTTGACGTCGATTGATAGTCGAGTCATTTCGACAACGAGATTGTTCAGAACTTCGTAGGTAAGAGCGTCAAGTTCAACGCGTGCTTTTGCAATTTTTTCAAAACGTTCTGAAAGTTCCACGTGTGTATCTACCATCCAGTCGATTTGGGCTTTCTGAATCGCCAAAATATGCACGATCATATCGGGGTTAAAGAATAACTTCAGGATTGGCTTTAGAAGCCGTCGAAGTCCGTACAACAATTTTCCAGAAATTCCTCTAGAAGACCGGTAGATAACATCTGGGTCAACATCATAGGATCCTGAAGGAATTGGCGGTCTGGCTAAATTAGCTTCGTCCTTATCCTTCTGTTTGTTTTGGCGATAATGTTTGAGCAGATCAGAACGAACATTCTTTGGATCAAGAAAGCGCTCGAGTTTTACACTTGCTAATTCTTTGATTTGGCTTTCGGTATAGTCGACGCCGCGTTTGTCTTTGATCCGCGTTCGGATCTGTTCCATGATCTGTTCGACGTCGACTCGATCTGACTGTATCTTAAATTCGGACATGTTGATTTTGCAGTCCGTCGTGAGACGGTGTGCTACTTTCTAAGTCTATATTTGTCCGAAGAAAAATACAGACGTTCCAGCTTGGCTGGATTTATAGCCAACCTCGGAAAGTGAAAAATCGAATTAACAACCTCTGAGTTCGATTACTTGACCTGTGGGCATTACGGAAACGGCCTAATTTTTATCTATATGAGACCCGACACCGTACCATGGTGGTTTTGGTAGTGTCAAGAACTCTAAATTACTGTTCATTCAATAAAATTGGGCTTTCTTATCGATGTTTCATTACATACTGATCGATGCAGCACTATATTCTGTTTATTGGATTCAAAGATTCCTACTCTGAGGTACTTTGATTAGGTCTGGGCAGGTTGGTTCCGTTGGAAATACCATCTTTCGCTAGCGTAAGGATTGTTTTTCTACAGAAAAACCACGTGGCCAAACACTTTTGGCGTATAACCACGTGGTTTAGGTGGTGAAAAGTGAAAAATCTACTCTGGATCCCGACGCACTTTCTTACGAGCTCTTTTCCGTGCCAACGCTTGTTTAGCGCGACGTTTGTCGCCAGGTTTTAAGTAGAAAGAATGTTTCTTGATGTCTTTAATGATGTCTTCCTGTTGTACTTTTCTTTTAAATCGGCGAAGCGCACTTTCGATTGATTCGCCTTCTTGTATTCTGACTTCAGCCATGCGCGAATTCACCTCCCTTCGCGCATACGCACACGATGGGTGCTGTGCTACTCTATCGACCTTTTTACGGGCCGGAACCGTTCATTCTAGGGTAACGTCAACCTTCCGTCAAACCGAAGCACGACGGACTTAAACAGCTAATTGCTAGTTGCTATACTCACATAAGTTCCTTTTTGATAACAGATTAGAAAGAAAATGAAAATATTGGTTATTGGCAGTGGTGGTCGCGAGCACGCACTAGTCAAGAAACTTGTCAGTGAGCCTTCTGTTGAGGAGGTGATCTGTGCGCCTGGCAATGCGGGCGTAGAACGCGAACATTCGACCGACATTATTCCTCTAAATATTGCTGATCCGGAGGCTATTCTGTCGATTGCCGAGTCCGAAGTCGTAGATTTGACAGTTGTTGGTCCGGAATTGCCTCTCGCGAATGGCGTTGCTGATCTGTTTTCGAACCGTGGTCGATTACTTTTCGGACCTACGAAATCGGCAACCCGTCTTGAATCGAGCAAAGCTTTCGCGAAGTTGTTTATGGCTCGTCACGCTATTCCCACCGCAGGTTTTGAAATCTGTGAGGATTATGAACAGGCGCTTAATCTAATTGGTGGTGACCGATTTGGATCATCGGTTGTTATTAAAGCGGACGGCCTTGCGGCTGGAAAAGGAGTTACCGTTGCGGAAGATCATACAACCGCAGAATTAGCAATACGGGATGCAATGGTCGAACGTCGCTTTGGTGATGCGGGTACGAGCCTCGTTCTTGAGGAATGTTTGACTGGTCCAGAGGTGTCCTACTTTGTGATTACCGATGGAACTCGATTCGTTTCATTGTCGCCGGCGCAGGATCATAAGCGAGCTTTTGATAATGACCTAGGGCCAAACACCGGCGGTATGGGGGCTTTTGCCCCGAGTCCTCTTTTAACGCCGGATCTAGAGCAGTCTGTGATCAGGGATATTGTTGAGCCTACGATTAAAGGGATGCGTCAAGAAGGGCACGAATACCGGGGGGTTTTGTATGTAGGTTTGATGTTGACAGACAAAGGCCCAAAAGTTATCGAGTTTAATGTTCGGTTCGGTGATCCGGAGGCCCAGGTCGTGCTGCCAATGGTCGAAAGTGAACTCGCACCAATACTGCTAGCGGCGGCGAAGGGTAATTTGGGGCAGGTGGATTGTCGGCTTAGTTCGGAGCCCCATGTTGGGGTGGTGATGGCGTCTGGAGGCTACCCTGGGAAACACGAAATCGGTGTTCCTATTACTGGAATTGATGCAGCAGAGAAAATTTCTAGCGTACAAATTTTTCATGCGGGCACTGTAGTTAAAGATGAAGATGTTGTGACTAACGGAGGGCGCGTTCTTACCGTTGTTGCCAGTGGTGTAAGTTTTACGTCAGCAATTGAACGTGCATACGAAGCTGTCAAGCATATTTCTTTTAACGGGAGTCACGCTCGAATGGATATTGGCCAGAAGGCTTTGTACGATCGGGATTAGTTAGAAAACAGGTGAATTATGGCGAATCGACAAGTTCAAATATTAATGGGATCAGATTCAGATGCGTCAGTAATGCAGCGGTCGGTCGATGTACTTACGGAACTTGGTGTGACCTCACATATGACGGTTGCGTCAGCGCATAGGTCGCCGGACCGTGTAAAGCGAATCATTGACGAATCCTTGGGTAACGGCGTTCAGGTGTTTATTGTTGGTGCCGGCGCAGCGGCGCATCTTGCTGGCGTGGTTGCTGCGCACTCAACGTTGCCGGTGATTGGTGTGCCGATCGATTCATCGCCACTTCAGGGATGGGATGCTTTGCTAGCGACGGTCCAGATGCCACCAGGTGTGCCGGTGGCAACTGTGTCGGTAGGAAAAGCTGGCGCCGCGAATGCTGCCGTTCTTGCTGTTCAAATCCTTGCGTTATCGGATGCGAGCCTTGCGTCGAGATTGGATGACTATAAGAACGTATTGGCTGAAAAAGTTGAGAAGGCGGCAGCTAAGGTCGAAGGCAGTTAGTCTTCAAATAACATCACAAGTAGTGCCTTTTGCGTATGTAGACGGTTTTCAGCTTGGTCAAAGACGACCGATGCGCCACTGTCCATTACTGTATCTGTTACTTCTTCGCCTCTGTGAGCTGGAAGGCAGTGTAAAAAACATGCGTCATGGTTGGCGTAGGACATCAATTTTTCATTGACTTGATAAGGTGCAAAGAGTCTTTTCCGTGCTTCGACTTCTGCTTCTCGTCCCATAGATGTCCACACATCAGTGTAGATAGCGTCGACATTTTTTACCGCTGCAATAGGGTCTCTAAACCTGGTGAAACTAGCACCATGCTGAGCGATATGATTTATATCTTCATCCACTTTTATAGGTAGCTCGAATCCTTCTGGCGATGCAACCCGTACATTAATGCCAAGCATGACAGCCGCTTGAGCAAATGATGTCGCGACGTTATTGCCGTCACCAACGAAAGCGACAGTTCGGCCGGTCGTATCACCCCATTGTTCTTTTAGGGTCATGCAGTCAGCAAGAGCTTGACACGGATGTTCTTCATTACTCAGCGCGTTAATCACTCGGAAGGTGTTTGTGGCGAGTGCAAGGTCAGTAAGTCTTGATTGTTCGTATGTACGTACGACCGCTCCGGCAACCCAACGTTCAAGGCTTCGGCCAACGTCAGCGAGCGATTCTCGCTTGCCGAGGGCTACATCAGCTGACGGGTCTATGAAGTTTCCTCCGAGTTCTCGAATCGCAATCTCAAACGTTGAACGGGTACGAAGAGAAGGCTTTTCAAAAAGAAGAGCGACGTATGTTCCCTGAAGCGCGGCTGCCGTTGGAGCCTCCTTGCCAAGTGCCCGATCTCTTTTCAAATCGGCAGAGAGTAGCAAGCTATGCTCAAGGTCTCCCGGCTCAAAGTCGAGAACAGAGAGAAAACACCTGCCCTCAAGAGTCCCACCAGTTGTTCGATGAGTAATCGACGACGTGTTGTCTGGAGAGTTCACTTTTTCAGGTACTCCTACGTCCGATAATCCGCGTTGATATGCACGTAATCTGGACTAAAGTCACATGTCCACATTCTGGCCGTTCCCGAACCACCTGTTCCTAGGTCTATCAGTAGTTCCACTTCGTTGCCTGATAGATGGGCGGCTGCCGCAGATTCTTGTTCTGCCATAACTGTTGCGTCGGCGAAGAGTGTCGTTGAGCCGATGCGGACTTCTGTTTTGGTCTGGTCGAAAGCAACCCCAGATCTTCCTGCGACCGCGACGATTCTTCCCCAATTCGGGTCTGCTCCATGAAGAGCCGTTTTGACTAACGGTGAGTTGGCAATAAGGCGTGCAGCTTGTTGCGCCTCTTGGTCTGATGCGGCGCCAGTCACGGTAACAGTTGCTAATTTTGTTGCACCTTCACCTCCTCGGACGATCTCCTTTGCCAACCATGAGCAAACAGAATCAAGGCCTAAGACTAATGCTTTGTAGAGGTTAGTGTTCTCCGTTTTAGGAATTCTTACGCCACTAGAACCGTTGGCGAGAAAAAATACAGTGTCGTTCGTGGATGACTCACCATCAATCGTGATTGCGTTAAATGTTCGATTGGCTACTTCTCGTAGCATTTGATTAAGCACGGCGGGTTCAACAGCTGCGTCCGTCGTTAAAAACCCCAGCATTGTCGCCATGTTTGGCTCAATCATGCCGGCTCCTTTGGCCATCCCACCAACTCTAAATACTCCTTCGGATGTTTCTACAGACACGGCATATTCTTTTGGTGACACATCCGTTGTCATAATTGCTTCCGCGGCTTGAAGATGTTTCTCCGATTTCAAGTGTTTAGAGGCACTTCGTATTCCTGAACTTACCTTTTTCGTGTCCAAACGCATGCCGATTACGCCGGTGGAAGCGATCAAAACATACTGAGGTTCACAGTTAAGTGAAGCTGCTGCTTCTTTGACCATGGTTTCTGCCGCTCTTATCCCATCGTCGCCGGTACACGCGTTTGCGCACTTGCTATTAACCACGATCGCTTTGGCTTTGCCATTCGATAGTG
>CAZWKO010000184.1:0-5667 GCA_964634925.1 uncultured Vicinamibacteraceae bacterium | reverse complement strand
GATACGGAATCCGACCATTCGGTGGGTCAACGACCAGCGATGTTCGCTTGTCCGAGGTTAGCTCGATCCCACGCTCGTACCAAAATTCATTGTATGAAAGAACGCCACCCTCAGCTCGAGACTGATATCCGGCGTTCGGCGCGCCAGTTTCCGGATCGAAAAGGTCGCGATTCTGCCGGATACGCTCAGATGCCTCAAACTGGGCCGCCGTCTCCTGGTCGAGCGTCTCAAGGTCCGCGAACTGCTGAGGCCGTTGCATCGGCGTCAAAGTTCGAAATGTAAACGTCCCTGAGATGTCCGGGTGGCCATCCGCCGTACGCATGGGCTCAGGTTCCTGTGCTTGCCCTAGTATCGAAAGCGACATTAAGAACAGCGGTATCAGTAACCAACTAGCAGCTATTCGGCGTTTCATTGAGACACACTCCCTCGTCATAAGTATTGCCGTCGCGAGAATCCTACCTTCTTTAGAGTTTCATCGTCCACATCAGGACAACCCTGGCTGTACAAAGAAACATCTCGCACCGGAATATCCGAAGCGAGATGTTCCAACTCTCACATTTCTCTGGAAAAGTCCCTAGCAGGACAGCAGGTTATTCCTCAACAACCACTTTCTCAGGATTCTTGCGCCTGGCACCAGCCATAATGCCTTCCATCCCGATATTGCCTTCATGGCACGCATACTCGAACAACGGGCCATCTGTACGACGAAGCGGCATCGCTGCCGTCCATGGCGCCGTCAACGTATTTGGATCTTCAACGGTAAATTCATACATCACCGTATCGGAATCGAGCCGACGGAACCGCTCGATCAAATGTGTATCTTTTGTCGAGCCACGCAAACTCGTCTCTGTGCGGAAATTCAATGTCTCGATGACCAATGTTTCGCCTTCCCAATGCGCCCGCGAATCTCCTGACCATTGACGAAGTTCACCATGTTCTCCGCCATCAATGGGAATAATCCGGGCGTTATGCACCATCTCGTTAATGATGACAACCTGCCCTGGCGTCTGAAGGATATGTACGTTGTTGTTATAGGACGCCGCGGTCATCGGCGGACCCGCATTAAACCCCATCAAACAACGGTCGCCCAGGCTTCGGTCAGTGTAGTGATCGGCGAAGCCGTTCCGCAGATTCAGCCGCCGAACACGGCGCTCTTCACGGTGTTTGTCGGTAAAAGGTATCCGGCCATCTGGAGGATCGACAATAAGGGATGTCCGCTTGTCAGACGTTAATTCAACACCGCGTTCATACCAAAATTCATTGTAGGAAAGAACACCGCCTTCGGCCCTAGACTGATATCCAGCACTCGGCGCACCTGTTTCAGGATCATAAAGGTCCCTGTTCAGACGAATCCGCTCTGATGCTTCAAACTGAGCCGCGGATTCGGCATCAAGCGTATCCTGCCCAGCAAGCGCCTCTGGACGCTCCAGCGGGGTCAATGTTCGAAAGGTAAAAATTCCTGATATATCAGGTTGGCCATCGGGCGTCCGCATCACCGTGGCCGCTGCATCACCAGACTGCGCTGATGCCATCCCAGGCACAAACAACAACATCGTTATCACGGCACATACAAGGGCTTTCGTCATCTAGCGCTCCTTCATCCTAGGTAAACCAAGGCTTAATCCTACATCCGGTTTCGCCAAGGTTCAATCAATCCCCACCTACTAATCCGCTGATATTCGGTATAACTTCGACGCCGTCCGCAAGAAAATACTTCCCCTGGCAATGGCAGGCGTAGCTAATGTCATCTCGTCAAGTGAATTACGTCCAAGCACTTCGAATTCAGAACCAGCTTTAATCACATAGGTATCGCCATCTTCGCTAAGCGCAAAAATCTTACCGTTATAGGCCCATGGAGATGCCGTAAAGAGCGTTCCAGCGGTCACGCGTTGCCGTGGGTAGACTTCCTGCCCTGTTCTCGCGTCGTAGCACATCATAATTCCGCGATCGAGCAAGGTGTAGTGATAGTTCCCATAAACAAGCGATGACGGATTATACGAACCCAACTGAGGGTGCGACCAAACGATATAGTCATTGCTCGTACTGCCTTCGCCCAGCGTAATATCACCACTGGCTCCGGCTCGTACCGCATACACAGGTCTAGTCGAGTCAGCGATATAGCCCGAATTGATAAACAGCAAGTCATGCGCTGCAAATGGCGTCGGGATGACTAATGAAGACATTCCATGAAGTTCCCACAACAAGTCGCCATCCAAACTATATGACCGGACGCCACCGGTTCCCGTCGTAACGAGTTCTGCGCGAACGTCGTTTTCCCAGACAAACGGTGTCGACCAATTCGTGCCTTCTTCGCGAGCAACTCGCCACAATTCTTGACCACTTTCTGCGTCATAAGCCGCTACATACGATTCGGCTTCACTGTCATTCACAACATACAGGCGACCATCATGGAGAATCGGGGACGAAGCAGCACCCCAATCTTTGCGAGGAACCCATTCAAGGTCAACTGACCACACTTCGTTTCCGGCAAAATCAAATGCGTACAAACCGATATCAGCAAGAAATACGTATACGCGGTCTCCGTCTGTCACAGGTGTTTCGGAAGCAAATGTACTTTTTGAGTGAGTGGGCATTGAAGGTACGGCAGTATGCAATGTCTGCTGCCAACGTATGTCACCCGTATCAAAATCGACATCAAAGAGCACCCATTCTAAATTGTCTGTCGGCTTAATAATGTCAGCCCCGGTCATTGAGCCTCCCAAAGACCGCGCTCGATAATTCTCTGTCGGTTGCACCGGTTGCAACGGTAAATCATCACTACTAGCCGGCATCACCGTCAAAACAAAAACATGTTCTTCCCAGACGATAGGTGAGCTCCAGGCCCGACCCGGAATATCGATTGTCCAGGCAATATTTTCATCAGGCCCCCAGGTCTCAGGCACCGCGGCTGTATCGGCAATTACGCCACCATCAAGCCCACGAAATTGCGGCCAATTCGATTGTGCCAGCGGAGCAGTCCCGGCAACACTGACGACGATCATCAAAATAAAAAATATCCGCGACATCAAAACCAGTTCCTCCTGAACAGATTCACCAGGCACCATTCTACTGCCAATTTCTTCATATCCTCATTACGCCTAGATTCACAGCAAAGTGGTAGCATGCCAAAATCGAAGTGCACACGTCATTACTGCAGTGGACCGGGTCTTTTCTTCGGCCATACCGGACTCGAATCGTGGGAATTAGCGTTCTCTCGATTATTGAAATCGGCCTCGCGGCCTTGGCTCCATGGACGCTTAAGCTGATCGTCGACAACGCCTTGACCGGCGACGACCTCCCTATTGCTCTAACACAATGGCTCCCGCTGCTCATAGCCATTGACCCAGTCAGCCTCTTAGTCGTTCTGGCAATTGCCGGTTTAGTCATACAACTGACAAGTGAACTCGCTCGAATGGTGCACACCCAACTTCAAGTTGATATGGGCCAACGAGTAGTTCACGACTTGCGGAGCGAACTACTCGCCCATCTGCAAGCACTTCCGATGGGACACCATACAACCCATCGCACTTCCGACTCGGTCTATCGAATCGATGCAGACGCCTACTGCATTAACGATCTTGTAACCGGCGGTGTCTTCCCATTAGCAATTGCAGGCATCAATCTACTAGTCATGTTTACGATTTTGTTACAAGTTGATGCCGTTCTCGCTTTTATGACGGTAGGCGTCACACCGTTCCTGTATTTCTGCCTCAGGTTTCATACCCGCACACTCGTCCACCGCGCCGAAACCGTAAAAACACGTGAGGCGTGGCTTATAGAACGCGTTTACGAAACACTCCGGTCAATTGCTGCAATCAAAAGCTTTACTCGAGAGACGCATGAACAGAGTCGCTTCCTCCAGGCAAGCAATGAAACCATTCAGGCACGCCTCACACTCACCTGGCAAGAATCTCTATTTTCAGCAGTGGTGACAGGTATCACTCTTATCGGTACGGCATCGATTCTTATTGTGGGCGGCATCCATGTGCTGGACGGTTCACTTCGTCTTGGAACACTACTAGTCGTAATTGCGTACATCGCTGCCGTTTACGATCCGATTTCGTCAATCGCTCACACAATTGGCTCTCTGCAGCAGGCGGTCGTTAGTGCGCATCGAGTAAGAACTATTTTCTCTCTTACGCCTGAGGTACTCGAAAAACCCGACACAATAAACTGCCCTATCAAGGGACGCGTCGCATTCCAAAACGTAAGCTTCTCATACGACCAAGTGCGCACGGTTCTCGAAGACGTCACGTTTTCCGCAGAGCCTGGTGAAATCGTTGCAATCGTCGGCTTGACAGGCGCGGGGAAAACTACCCTCGTCAACCTTATCCCGAGACTATTCGAAACGACCGAGGGTTGTCTCTTGATTGACGATGTCGAGATCTCCAAGTACAGACTTCGTACGTTACGTAACCAGGTCGCCGTCGCACCTCAAACTCCAGTATTACTAGCCGGCACCTTATCGGAAAACATTAGATTCGGACGTACGGACTTAACAGAGGAGGCAGTTGTGCGTGCAGCACAACTCTGCCAAATCCATGATTTCATCATGGGACTCCCGGAGGGATACAACACCACTATAGGCGAGGACGGCGCGACACTTTCTGGCGGAGAACGACAAAGAATCGGTCTCGCACGAGCGTTTCTTAAAGAAGCACCTATCCTGATATTAGACGAACCAACATCTTCGCTCGACTCAATATCAGAAGCAGCCGTGTTCGAAAGTATCCGGCGGACCAGGGCAAATCAAACAACCCTTGTCATTGCGCATCGGCTATCGACAATCCGTGATGCGGACCGAATAGTCGTCGTGGACCGTGGTCGTGTAATCGACACAGGCACACATGACACATTGCTTAAAACATCTCCCTTGTATACGCGGCTGTGGGAACGACTTTCACACGGACGAACATTCGATGAACATGCGCTATTCCATCGACAATCAGAGGGCACGCCGCCTCCGGTAAAGTCATGAAGATTGTGCTGGCTGGCATCATCGCACGGTATCCCTACGGCGGTGTCACATGGTGTTCGCTAATGTATTTGCTGGGACTACGAAGCTTGGGACACGATGTCTGCTACATCGAAGATACAGGCGAGTGCATCTACAACCCTGAACTCAACACACTCTCCCAGGATCCCACATACGGTACGACCTATATCAACGACACGCTGACACCGTTCGAACTTGGACACCGGTGGTGTTTTATCAACTACGATGAAACGTACCACGGAATGTCACGCCAGGAACTACTAGACTTTTGTCAAAACGCAGACCTCTATATCAATCTTTCTGGTGGGTCGTGGTTCTGGCGAGACGAATATCAACGCATTCCGAACCGTATCTTCATCGATACGGACCCCGTGTTCACACAACTCTCAATCGCAAAAGGAGACCCGTGGTATGTTGAGTTCTTTCGCGGATTCACTCGACTCTTCACCTTCGGCTCTAATATCGGCACACCATTATCTGAAGTACCGACTGGCGAGTTTACCTGGTACAAGACCTGGCAACCCGTAGTGTCAAAACTCTGGCCGACAGAAAACACCTCGGCTGCAACATCTCCGTACACGACAGTTATGACGTGGCGCACCGAAAGTTTCACCGATCTCGACGGAAACAAAGACAAAGAATTTACGCACTTCCTTGAACTGCCAAGACAC
>CAZWKO010000183.1:1382-5687 GCA_964634925.1 uncultured Vicinamibacteraceae bacterium | reverse complement strand
TTTCCCCTGAAAGGAACTGCCGTGTCTCCTCTACCATCTGGCTGTAATCATCCGCGGAAACATAATCAACACAGGGTGCCACACAACGCTTTATTTGGTATTGCAAACAAGGCCTTGTACGACCCGCAAAAACGCTGTCTGAACAAGTCCTCAACGGGAACGCTCGTTGTAAAGCATTAAGTGTCCGATTTACGGCACCCGCCGACGCAAACGGGCCAAAGTATTCGCCTTTGCGACTACGTGAACCTCGATGTTTTACCAACCTCGGCCAACTATGATCACTCGGAAGCAATATGTAAGGGTGGCTTTTATCATCACGGAGAACAACGTTATATCTGGGTCGTAAGCGCTTTATAAGGTTAGCTTCAAGAAGCAATGCCTCGGCTTCCGTTTGGGTTATAATAATTTCTAGATTTGCTGTTTGAGTAATCATCCTAATTATACGACCGTCATGACCGGTTACCCTCGTATAACTTGCAACTCTTTTTCTAAGGTTTCTGGCTTTCCCAACGTAGAGTACCTCTCCTTTCTGGTTAAGCATCCTATAAACGCCAGGGTGATTGGAAAGTGTTTTCACTATTCCTTCAATGACCTCCACGCCCAGGCGAGGCGAAGGATTACTGGCCACGCGGACAGCGCCTAGATCATGAGATTCCACTACCACTTTTGGACCCCCCTGTTACAGGCCAGGCAGCTAGACCCGTGTAGCTACCCGACTCAAGACCCCTGATAACGGCGCACGCCAATACTAACTTGTAGGATAGCAAGGTCGGCTCGACAATATCCACGAAAGTTGTGGGAAAGTATGTGGAAAACTACCTGCACTAAAGCTCCTCTGCGCTTAACGCCTCCATTTTCACATGTTTGCCTAAAAATTAATCAAAAGATGTAAGCGATTGAAAGAACACGATTATGGTGGCACCCTAAATTTCATCTTAGTGATGGAAAAGTTACTACTCAACAACGGGCCTCGCAAATTAGATCCTGACAGCGCTTGTGAACAAATTCGGTGACACAAGTGTAAAAAATGGCAGATTAGCGGGCTTACAGGCTTCATAGCGTAGATCACACGCTTAATACATCGCACTAATTTTTGGATCTTCCCGCCTTTCCTACCTATCATTGACGCGAATAATCTCTGCACCTACGGTTGCTTCGCCTCCAAGCACATCAAGCTTCTCAACTACGACCTTAACCTTCACCACGCGGGTATCCTCCAGGCAATTTGTTGCTATTCGGTCCGCTAGTGTTTCCACCAAATTAATATGCCCCAAGCTTATAATTTGCTTCACAGCAGCCACAACATCGTCATAGCTCACTACAGCTCCGATCGAGTCCGATTCAGTGTTAAATAGTGGCGCAATATCAATGTCCACTGTTACCCGGACTCGCTGTGGAGCGTCCCGCTCGTGCCTGTGAATACCGATGTTACACGGAACAACCAGATCACGAACGAACAGCCGATAAAAATCCATTTGTGTCATCGAATTTTACCCTCCCCTGATCTGCCTCACGTTAGCCCAGAGTACTAAAATCTAAATTGGGTTACTCAAGATTTGCATCGCCTGCGTCATCAGGAGACCAACTCAGATGCTGTCCACCATCCAATGCAATCATCTGCCCTGTCATAGAGTGGGCACCAAGTATGTACATAACCGCTTGCCCTATCTCATCCACAGACGTGGGTCGTTGCAGAGGAACCGATTTCCATTGCAATTCAAAACTAGCGTTTGATTGACGCTTGCTGGGTAAAGTAGGTCCGGGACCAATTGCATTAACCCGAATTCGTGGTGCGAGGGCCAAAGCCAACGTTCGGGTCATTGTCCAGAGACCAGATTTACTCAGTGTATAAGACACAAAGTGGGGTGTCAGGTTCCAAACACGTTGGTCCACAACGTTGATTACATTCCCTGCCCCTTCACTTCCAAGTCCACGCGCCACAGCCTGGGTGAGTAGGAGCGGCGCAGTCAAGTTGACTGCTATATGAGACCCCCAGCTCATAGTATCTAAGGTATCTAACTCGTCCCTTTCAAAAACAGCAGCGTTATTTACCAAACAATGCACCCTACCCAAACCGTCATTCACCATTGGCAAGAGACCTGACAGTTGCTCCGGTTTTGTTAAGTCTGCCCTAACTGCAAGCGCTTGAGATCCAGAATCATTAATTTCAGCGACTAGGTTTTTAGCTGCTTTTTCGGATCGAAAATAATGAATGCCCACATTCCAACCTTCGTCGGCCAACGTTCGGGCGATAGCCCGACCGATCCGATTACCCGCACCTGTAACAAGCGCCGTCTTCGCCATAGCCCTTCTTTCCCGAACCGCCAACAACCAAAAAAATCATCGATTATACCAACGCCTGCTGAGAGGGTTTGGACATATCCCTTTAAAAATCATACCCTACGACTGGCTGGAACCTAGCCCGTCTCTCATAGCTCACATTCCTAAGTCGACCGCTTCCAGCCTCCGTATTTCATCCCTTACACGAGCAGCCTCCTCAAACTCCAAATTCGATGCTGCATCATACATTTTTTTTCGCAGATCTTTTAAATGGGTGTGGAGATTCTCTCCCACTCTTTGGTCAAACCCACCTATACCAGTGTCTACGGTGACATAATCAGAGTTACTAACGTTTTGCAATATATCGCCTACTGACTTTTTAATACTTTGCGGCGTTATCTCGTGTGCTTCGTTGTAGTTTTGTTGCTTGACCCGTCTTCTATTGGTTTCATCTATCGCTAGTTGCATGGATTTTGTCTGCTTATCCGCATACAAAATACAACGTCCATCAATATTCCGTGCAGCACGCCCAATAGTTTGTATCAGAGATGTTTTGGACCTTAGAAATCCCTCTTTATCCGCATCAAGGATGGCTACCAACACACACTCTGGTATATCCAAGCCTTCTCTCAACAGATTAATTCCCACTAAAATGTCAAAAATACCGAGGCGTAGGTCACGTATAATTTCTATCCGCTCAAGGGTATCTATATCTGAATGTAAATAACGCACACGAAGACCATTCTCGCCTAAATACTCGGTTAAATCCTCCGCCATCCGCTTGGTAAGGGTCGTAACAAGAATTCGTCCACCCAGAGCAACACACTGTCTACATTCCTCCAACAAATCATCCACTTGGGATGTCGCCGGCCTGATGGAACAGACCGGATCCGTCAAACCGGTAGGTCGGATAACCTCTTCCACGAAAACACCTTCCGTCTGATTTAATTCCCACGGCCCTGGCGTAGCAGAGACAAACAGGGTCTGCGGCCGCATCAAATCCCATTCCTCAAATTTTAATGGCCGGTTGTCAACGCATGAAGGGAGCCGAAACCCAAACTCAGAAAGAGTCGACTTCCGTTTAAAGTCTCCTCGATACATGCCGCCTAGCTGGGGCACCGTGACGTGGCTTTCATCCACAATAACCAAGGCATTGGAGGGGAGGTATTCAAATAATGTAGGAGGTGGTTCACCCGGACGTCTCCCAGTCAAGTACCGGGAATAATTTTCAATGCCTGAACATGTTCCAGCCGTTTCCATCATCTCTATATCTAGAGATGTCCGTTCTTCTAATCTCTGAGCCTCAACCAGCTTACCTCCCAACCTCAACTCTTCTATCCTCCGCTTAAGCTCCCGGCTGATTCCTTTTATTGCCTGTTTAAGAGTTGGGCCCGGTGTAACGTAGTGACTATTAGCGTAAACTCGTATTGAATCTAAGTTATCCGATGTGGAACCAGTGAGAGGGTCAATCTCATCAATAGCCTCTATTTCATCGCCAAAAAAGGATAGTCGCCAAGCCCGATCTTCGTAATGAGCTGGGAAGAGCTCTATACTATCACCCCTAACACGAAAAATGCCCCGACTAAACGTGGTATCGTTCCGCTTGTATTGGAGCTCTACAAACTTATGCAATAATTGGCCACGATCGATCGTATCCCCCACCCCTAGCTCTACCACCATCTGAGAGTAAGTTTCAACAGAACCAATACCATATATGCAGGAGACGCTAGCCACGATTATCACGTCATCTTTTTCCAGAAGCGCGCGCGTGGCAGAATGGCGCATTCTGTCTATTTGCTCGTTGATGGAAGCATCTTTTTCTATGTACGTATCGGAGCGAGGGACATAGGCTTCCGGTTGATAGTAATCGTAATAGGAAACAAAATATTCGACCGAATTCTCAGGAAAAAATGCTGCCATCTCTCCGTAAAGCTGGGCAGCCAACGTCTTATTTGGGGCAAGTATTAAACTTGGCCTTTGTGTCCGTTGTATCACCTGTGCCATTGTGAAGGTCTTGCCCGAACC
>CAZWKO010000183.1:0-1282 GCA_964634925.1 uncultured Vicinamibacteraceae bacterium | reverse complement strand
GACAGGCCTGTCCCTGTGATATTTGGCATAGAGTAAAACGCACCCTTAGGAACAATTGAATTAAGCCCCGGAATTGTGTTGGTCTCATCCACTATGAGATTTCGCCGCTCATCAAACGCTTGGAGCATGACCTCTACGGAGGCTTGCGGTCCCTCTAGGGCTTCGATAGCTGCTAACTGGGTGGCAGCATTAGTACACGACACAGAGTTGATGTTCAGCCGTGTAACCATATCCACTAATTTACCTGGCCAAATCCCGTACCCAATACGCCACCCTGTCATAGCGTAAGTTTTACTCCAGCCATCCAGGATAATTAGCCTGTCCCTGAGAGATCCATACTCCAACATCGAGACAAATTCAGCACCGTCGTACAACAAACGGGAATAAATTTCGTCTGATAAAATTACGACATCGGGATGGGATTCCAAACCCTCGACCAAACGGTCAAATTCCCTTCTGGACACTACCCCTCCCGTTGGATTTGCGGGACTATTCAGAATTAATAAGCGGGTCCGAGAGGTAATATTCTCCAACACCTCGGCAGCATCAAATGAAAAGTTATTTCCCTCACGCAACCGAATTGGCACAGCCTTAGCACCGGAATAATTTATAACCGACTCGTAGATTGGAAACCCAGGATTTGGACACATGATTTCCACCCCAGGCTCCCCAAACAAGAGAATGGCATACCACATAGTTACCTTACCACCAGGCACTATCACAATATGTTCGGGATCAACTTCGATACCCCTGTATTTTAGTATGTCTTTAGCGACCGCCTCCCTAAGCGGCAGAATACCATTACCAGGGGTATAGCCATGATGACCATCACCCAGCGCCTTCTGTGCCGCTGCGACAATGTGATCGGGTGTCCGAAAATCTGGCTGCCGATGCCAAGATTTATAATATCTTGGCCCTGAGCCTTCAGCGCCTCAGCCCGAGCTAGAAGCTCAAATGCACTTTCGGTTCCGAGCCGCGCTAATCCTGCTGCTACTCGCAAGGCCTTCTCCTATTCAACAATATGATCCAGACGGGGAATTATGCGCAAACAAATATCAAACTGCAATCGATGTGCGGCCGTTTTGCCGTTGCACTTCGTTACCGTAACAGCGTAGCTTGACGTGGGAACAAAGCAGAATTATGAAAGTTAGCATGTCTATTCTTGCCGCAAAGTTGAATCGTATTAAACCATCTCCGACGATGGCGGTTACAGCTCGCGCACAAGAGCTTAAAGAAGCTGGAGAAAATATCATAGGGCTTGGTGCTGGGGAGCCTGATTTTG
>CAZWKO010000182.1:0-5711 GCA_964634925.1 uncultured Vicinamibacteraceae bacterium | reverse complement strand
ACGAGCGGTATATTTTCTGTGCCACTTTCCTTCAGGTCACCCTGACCGGGAGTTACCCGGCGCATCGCTCTCTGGAGTTCGGACTTTCCTCTGCCACCACGCCGACAAAAGCGACATAGCCACAGCGGTCGCCCGACCGACTACGACGGAATATCAAAGATCCCATTATCAATCACCGCTACCCATCAGAGTCTTGGCTAATGCGGTAGTGTTCGAGTTTCTTGTACAGATTACTACGTGGCGTCTCAATTAACGCAGCCGTCCTGGAAATATTCCAATCCAGTTCGCGAAGCTTTGCTACAAGAAATGCACGCTCACTTGTCTCTTTGAAATCCCGTAGCGTGGACGCAGAAGCAGCCAGTCTTTCATTTGTTGCAACAGGCAAGCCCCCAACAGCCAACACCGCCTGAACGTCATCCACACCAATTGATTCGGCAGCAGTCATCACTAACAATCGTTCGATTGAATTACGCAACTCTCGAATATTCCCCCGCCAATAATGCCGGGAGAGTCTCTCAAGAGCGGCCTCGGTCAATGTCTTGGATTGCAACTTATTCTCTTCACACAAACGTCGAGCAAAATGGCTGACCAGTAGCGGTATGTCTTCACGCCGCTCGCGAAGAGGGGGCACGTAAATTGGAATCACACTGAGACGAAAAAAAAGATCTTCTCGAAACTCGCCTTTCTCAATAGCTTTTTGAAGATCCTTGTTCGTCGCAGCTACGACCCTGACATCAACGCTCCTAGTTTTTGAAGATCCCAGCCGTTCCACTTCTCCTTCTTGAAGTACACGCAACACCTTTGCTTGAGTCTTTAGACTCATATCGGCTATTTCGTCAAGAAAGATCGTGCCCTGATCGGCCTGCTCGAATTTCCCTACCTGCTTCTCTGTAGCACCTGTAAATGCACCCTTCGCATGGCCAAACAGCTCGGACTCAATCAATTCATCCGGTATCGCAGCGCAATTGACCTGGATAAATTGCTGGCGAACTCTTGAACTATTCTTGTGAATGGCACGGGCCACGAGTTCTTTTCCGACCCCACTCTCGCCCTGAATCAGCACCGCACTCCGCACGGGAGCTGCCCTTTGAATTTGATTCAGCACGGCAGAAAGAACCTGGCTTTCACCTATCATTTCGTGCCGAACTCGGACCTCTGCTGCGCGACGCCATCCTTTATTTTCAATAGTTAGTTCAAGCTGCGTGTCCGCTAATTCGCGTTGCCGCAAAGCATTGCGAATCGTCACCGTGACACGTTCTGTTGACAACGGCTTCTCCAGAAAATCAAACGCGCCTAGCTTCGTTGCTTCAACGGCCGTACTGACCGTGCCATGCCCGGAAATCATCACGACCGGCATGGCTTTCTCAAGAAAACGAATCTCTCGCAGGACCTCTAAGCCATCTAAACCTGGCATTTTAATATCGAGAAACACTAAGTCCGGCGCATCATGACGAATCACCGACAATCCATCTTGCCCACTCGGCGCGAGAAGACACTCGTACCCGTCGTACTCAAGGATCATCTTGAGTGAGTCTCGAATCGCTTTCTCGTCATCTATAACTAAGATTCGACGTCTCATTAAGTTACGCTTGGCACAAAAGCTAGGAACGTTTCCATTCCAATAGCTGTAAAAACATCTCTTCCGTTAGCACCTCTACCCCAAGCTCTTTTGCTTTGTCAGCCTTCGTACCAGCATTATTGCCAATTACGACATACGAAGTCTTCCTACTGACGTTAGACGACACACGTCCTCCTCGGTCCTCGATTGCACGCTGGGCTTCCGAGCGCGTGAGTGAAATCAGAGTACCCGTCAACACAAAGCGCTGTTCCGACAACATCAATGACCCGCTATTCAATTCCGATGTGACTAACTCATCGCTTGGGTCAACACCAGCAGATCTAAATGCATCAAGCAGGGCTACGGTTTCCGGTTGGCAAAAGTAGTCTCTGACGGATGCCGCGACCACTGGACCAATGTCAGGAACGGATTCGAGCTCGACCTGTGAAGCTTTTTCCAGTCCGCCTAACCCCCCGAATACGGTAGAGAGAACCCGTGCCGCTCTCTCACCAACATGGCGTATACCTAAACCGAAAATAAGGCGCCACAACTCGTTCTGCCTACTTCTGTCAATTTCAGCTAACAGGTTGTCTGAAGATTTGCTACCCATTCGTTCTAATGTTTTTAGAGACTCCGCGTCGAGGTTGTACAGGTCAGAAAACCTTGCAACGAGCCCCTTGCCGACGAGTTGGTCAACCAACGATTCACCTAATCCTTCAATATTCATCGCAGAACGACTCGCGAAGTGCAGTAATGCTCGCCTGAATTTAGCGGGACACCCCGAGTTGGAGCATCTCCAGACAATTTCTCCTTCTGGTCGCACCAGTATCACACCGCACTCAGGACACTCCGTCGGCATAACAAAGGGCTGAGGGCCACGCGCGCCTTTTTCTCGTCGAGTTTTGATGGACTTAACAATCTTCGGAATAACATCCCCACCTTTTTCCAGCAACACGATGTCCCCTGCTCGAATATCTTTGCGTGCCACCTCCTCGGCGTTGTGCAACGTTGCCATCGAAATGGTTGAGCCTGAAAGACGCACCGGTTCAAGAACGGCGTACGGTGTTACCGCACCCGTCCGGCCAACATTCACAGCAATATCACGTAACCGCGTTGTCACTTGTTCGGCACGAAACTTAAAGGCCATAGCCCACCTGGGAAACTTAGCCGTGGCCCCCAGTTGTTCCCGCTGAGACCGATCGCTCACCTTGATGACCACACCGTCAATATCAAACCCGATCGATGAGCGACGAGCTTCCCACTTGCTGCAATAATCAAGAACCGCTTCAACATCTTCGCATTGCGCCCAATGCGGTTCGACTGGCAAAGACCATCTCTTCAATTGATCTAATTGGTCGTCATTCGAAGATTTGCCGACATCCGACTCTTTACGAACAATTTGATACATCCAGGCGCGAAGTCCACGTTCAGAAACACGGGACGCGTCCAAATTCCGCATCGTGCCAGCGGCCGCATTACGAGGATTCGCAAACAAATTTTCACCGATAGCCTCACGCGCGTCATTTAGAACATTGAATGCCTTCCGGGGTAAATAAATTTCACCCCGGATTTCTATCAGCCCAGCCGGCGCATCACTCAGCTGCAGCGGAATGGCGCGAATGGCTCGAACATTTGCCGTTACGTCCTCACCATGAACACCATCACCGCGCGTCACGCCACGTATCAAATGTCCATTCTCGTAAGTCAGGGCAATGCCCAACCCATCAATCTTCAGTTCTGCAACGTATACCACTGAATCACCGGATCTGAGGCCTTTGCGGACTCTCGCATCAAACTCTGTTAGTTCCGCAGTGCTATAGGCGTTGTCAAGACTGAGCATCGCTTCTGCATGCGCAACCGACGCAAAACCATCAACGGGTCGTCCAGACACACGCTGCGTTGGGGATTCGGGGGTAATGAAGTCTGGATGCTCTGATTCGAGACCCCGTAATTCCTGCATCAACTGATCAAATTCAGCATCAGAAATGTCAGGATCATCATAGACGTAATAGCGCTCTTCGTGATGACGAATAAGATCACGGAGCGATGCAATCTGCTGAAAAGGATTTGTTACCACGTGTCGGCTAAAAGGTCACCGGTCACGAGCGAGCACATAATCCGGAAGCGCAAGAAGCGCCTCACGCTCCTCTGACGGTGGAAATATTTCCAGATACTGCTTTGCCGTTGCGGCATATTCAACTGCCTTGTCGTGGGCGTAATCAATCGCACCATGTTCTCGCAACAAAACCAGCAATTCTCGCCACTCATCCGGATCTATCGATCGATTTTCGACCGTCCCTCGAACAATGCGATCGGCCCGACTGCCACTTCCACAGCGTTCAAGTAGTTTGATCGCGGCAAGTGTAACCTTACCCTCTCTGAGGTCACCCCCAACCGGCTTTCCAAGCGCAGTTTTATCCGCTGTAAAATCTAAAAGGTCATCGACCAACTGAAACGCGACACCAAGACTAAACCCGTACTCTCGTAGTGCCTTCCTTTGCTCGTCATTCGTTGTACCGAGCATACTTCCAATCTCTGCTGCTCCTCCGAAAAGATACGCAGTCTTCCGCCGAATAATTTCAAAGTGCTCTGACTCCGAAATATCCGCATCGCCCGTCTTTGTTAGCTGATACAGCTCACCCTCAATCATCCGCAACGTCACATCACATAACAGCCGAACGACATCAATGGAATCGTAAGTCAGGGCCATCCCCATCGACTTAATGTAGAGATAATCACCCAGCAAAACGGTAATATCGTTACCCCAACGTGAGTGCACAGCGACCCGGCCTCGCCGAACCTCAGCCTCATCGATAATGTCGTCGTGAACAAGCGTCGCCGTATGGATGAATTCGACGACCGACGCATACAGCACGGCCCTGTCCCCTTTATAGTCGGCCAGTCGCGCCGCCATCAGAAGCACGGCAGGACGAACCCGCTTACCACCACTCGTCTGGATATATCGGGCTATCTGTGGGATCAATTCCACACGGGACTGGATGTGACTCGCGTAGGCTTCCTCAACAGCATCGAGTTCGCTACGAATAGGCTCGAATATTTGAGCGAGGTCAGCCGGGGCAGAGGATTTGAGTACCGGATTCACGCCTTATCGATCAGACCACAATTTCCCGGCAAGTGTCAACGGGCCAAGCCTTTAGCCACATCCTCACTTGAGTCACTACTTCCAAACAACCGCCTAAAAGACTCGTCAGAGGCTTCGATTACCGCTCCAGTTGTCTCACCCCGCACCTCGGCTACAACCTCCACAATTCGCGCCACCCACGCCGGTTCATTTCTCTGCCCTCGATAGGGCACGGGGGCAAGATAGGGCGAATCGGTTTCAACTAACAGTCGGTCGGCGGGAACATATGCGGCCACTTCTCGAATCTCATCTGCACGCTTAAAAGTGACAATTCCAGAAAATGAATTATGGAACCCAAGATCGAGTGCCTGCCGCGCAAGCGACATCCCCCCTGTAAAGCAATGAAAGACGCCCCTAACGGCCCTTTGGCCCTCCGCTTGGACAGCATTAACCGTGTCGTCATCTGCCTCACGCGTATGAATCACAATCGGCAACCCACGACCCTGAGCCAAGGCTATTTGACGACGGAACACATCAATCTGGGTGCTAGGCGGAGAGAAATCGTAGTGATAATCAAGACCAATTTCCCCAATCGCGGAAACTCGATTCTGCCGCTTACAAATTTCCGTTACCGCCACGACAACATTGTCAGGTGTTTTTGCAAAAGCCCCAGCTTGATGAGGATGGATACCAACGGCGAACCGTAAGTTCTCCCAAAGCGAAGCAACCCGTTTTGCACGAACACATTCAATATCATTGGTTGCGTCTAGTATGCACAGCGCCTGCTCAACACCGGCAGCTCTCGCTCGGTCAACGACAGGCCCGACATCTTCAGCAAAAGCCTCATCCGCTAAATGACAGTGTGAGTCGATCACTTCACTTCGGAACCTGCCGGAGCTCGTGTTACATCCTCCGGCTCAATCAATACCGCCTCCCCGTTCGCATCGGTCGCTGCCAACACCATCCCATTCGATTCAATACCCATGAGTTTCGCCGGCTTTAGATTTTCGACGTACACAACGTGTCGCCCAACCAGTGAATCAGGCGTATAAGACTTTGCAATACCGGACA
>CAZWKO010000181.1:0-5730 GCA_964634925.1 uncultured Vicinamibacteraceae bacterium | reverse complement strand
AACGTGTAGTCATTTACGAAACCTATAAAAATGGCAATTGACTGGTCGCCAGTACGACGCCATGCATGATGACAAGTTATTTCTTCAAGGTGCGCTGGACATACTCATCAACCGCACGAAGTACCGAAGACGACTGCCACGCCTCCAGAACTTCCGTGTCTATGCCGCGCATATAGTGCACCATCCGGTCACGACTCGGTTGCCGGATCATCCGTTTGGTAAGTCTGAAAGACGCTGGAGGAAGTGAACCTAAGCGGGTCGCCATGGCTACCGCGCGACTCAACAAGTTACCGCTTTCCGTAAGTTCGTCGACAAACCCATTCGTGAGCGCTTCATTCGGCGTACACGTCAACCCACCGTATATCAACGATTGCAACCGATGGTTCGGAAGGGTCAGTCGGAGGATCTCCATTGCAACACTCGGAAACGGCACCCCAACTGACAGTTCCGGCACTCCGATCCGCCCCTGGCCCTCAGACATGACCCGGTAATCACAAGCGCACGCGAGGAGACAACCGCCTGCTACCGCATGCCCATTCACAGCAGCAACCAACGGCTTCGGAAACGTAAACGTCTTGAACAACATGTCTCCAAGCAATGGAACAAATTCTTGAACATACTCTCGTCCACCAGCAATTAACTGCCGAAGGTCAACACCAGCTGAAAATACCGAGCCGGTCCCGGTCAGCACAACAGCCGGCGTCTCGGACCGCTCGAGTACAGTAATTTCGTCAATCCATCGGCGCATTAGTTCAAGATCGAACGCATTGACTTTGCCGTAATTCAGCCGGAGCACGGCGATTCCATTGTGTAACTCCGTTGTCAGCATGATTTATTTCTTGAAGATCTCGGACGACTACTCAGCCCGTAAAGCACTCAACAGCGGCGCCCGTATTGCCGCAATCGTGGCCGCGATTGACGCGGTAAGACCAGCGGCCACCACTATGAACAACAGCACCGCAAGCGACAACATTGACATATCCCCTCCACGCTCAATCAATGCCGGAGCAATGGCAATAAGCGCACACCCGGTACCCACAAGTAAACCACCAAACAATAAAAATGTATTTTCAGCCAGCACCATCAATGAGAGATGTCCGGCGTTGTAGCCCACCGCTCGCATGAGTGCGAGTTCTCGACGACGCTCCAGCACATTCCGAAGTAGAACCGCTCCGAGACCAAACGTCCCAAGCACAAGACCGAGACCACCTAAAGCCTGAAAGGTCGCGAGATAAGTATTGTTGACGCGGTGAAATGACGCCAGCCGTTCGGCGGCCGACACGACATCAAAACCAAAATCAGACATTCTGTCTTCAAGTGCAGCACTGACCTCATCCTGACGATCAAGTGGAGCATCCATCAGAAAAAATCGGTACCCTTCATAGTCAGAAAACACGCGATCAAAATTCGCTTCGCCAATAAGCAACTCACCTTGAAAAATGCTATCGGAAAGCGACGCCACTATGCGGAGCGTAATTGGATTATCCGTATCTCTATTCAGAACGAAATCGTCTCCAACGGATAGATGCAACGCGTACTGCAGTGACGTCGCGTCCGCAATGGCTGGTATCGCACCATCAGAGAACTCATGATTGAGTAATAACCACGGGTTCGCTTCTTGGTCAGGTGTTTCTGCCAGAGATGCACGGAAACTAAATCGTGCTTCGTCGACAAAACCTGCCGTTGGAGCAATAACTCGTGGGTCTTTAGCTTGATACAGGTTAAGGCAACTCGCATCCTCGCCAGGGCGAACTCGAAAGCGACTGAGCCCGATACCGTTAAGTGGTTGATCGGGTTCAAACAGATCAGCAATAAACAATTGCTCCTGGCCACCTTCGGTAGACAAGTCATCAACGACCGGAAGCAACGTGTCCGCGAGCAGGGTATACCCACCGGTGCCAGATGCCCGGTTCAGCAGATCACCACCACCCTCAAGACGAAACGCATCAACCGCAACAATGATGAAAGAAGCAGATGCAATCAAGGCGATACACAACACACTCCGACCGGGGCGGTACGACGCATTTCTAAACCCTACTTGTGACAATGACCATGGACCTTCGGTGTGTCTTGTCGGTCGCCCACTAAGCCAGGCCCACACCAACACAAGCATTGACGCCAAAAGCACAAAACCGCCACCAAAAAATCCGCCAGTCGCACCAATTAAGCCTGTTGCCGCAGTACCGACAAGCGCCACACCCGTGGCTGCCATCGCCATACCCACAGACCAAGACCGCAACTCTGTCGGCCGAAAACTACTACTGACGTTCGGTAAACCAGTAACCTCTGCCACAGCTCCACTTAGGAGGCTTCGAGGTGAAGCAGGCGCCAAGGCTCGCAGGCACCAAGCTATCGACAACACGGCAGCAACAACACCCCCGACCGCACCAACAATCAGCATCGGTGGTGACACAGCCAGAGCTAATCGTGTCGTTCCAACTGCGTCAAACCACCATGTCCGAAGCCCCCACATAATCACATCGGCGTAGGCTACGGCACCAATAACACCAAGCAGGCTTCCCACAACAGACAGCGCAATGCCTTCGATCAAAAAGATGCGACGCAACGCTGAAACAGAAAACCCAATAGAGCGTAGCAACCCAATTTCCCGTAATCGCTGCTCTACACCCAGCCGAAAAAACAGACTTGCCAGCATTAAAGCTGACACGACCAGAAAAAAACTAAAGTAGATAAAATACAGACCGAAATCTGTAACACCACTGGATGCCTCAAGCGCCAAAGACCGTGCCGGGTACACCACAAAACTCACCGCTAGTGGATCTAAGCGTTCCTGAAGCGCTGTGGCATAGCGCGAACGGGCTACATCAAGGTCTGTGCCCACTGTGGGAAACACACGAACAGATGTTCGTCGCCCCCAACGTGACGACCACATCCGCTGACCAGACTCAAGTGGAACAAAGGCCTTAGGTGTCGTCCGGTAGGTATCCCAGTAATCTTCATCAATTGGTCGAATTAACCCAAGATCAACATCGAACGGTGGGTCCCAATCAATGACATTGTTGGCTTCCGTAATGCCTGGATAGTCTGGTGCAAGAGTCTGATCAGCGGCGGATCCGGTGATCGGAATAACGTCAGCAACACGCAATAACGCCTCGTGGGTAACAAGTCGACCCTCGTCTTCCCAAACATAGTACTCAAGAGTCAGCGAGTCTCCCTGACCAACCGCCAAATCGTCAGCAGTCCACTGATTAAGTACCACCGGAGTCTCAGTATCGGATGCTTGCGAGATGTCAGCACTACTCACGACACTCAAATCTATCGCCGTTATCAATGAATATGGAGTAATTCGATCTCCATTTCTGATTTGATTCGCCAGATACGTAAGAACTGGTTCGGTGCGAAGGCCCTGCACAATCGCGACCTCGTCGATCGCTTCAGCGGTTTTGTCGTCAATCAAACCAGCGGCTGATTCCACCGAAAAGATGCCAAGGTCAGGAATGGCATTGACACTCAGTCCAAGGTCCTCAAGCGTCGCGATTCTCCGCACGGCCGACTCTGTACGGGCTACACGGTCTGGGTCACCTCCGTCACTTGTCTCCAGCACCCTATTCCCGAGAAGTACCGTATTCACCATGCCACTCTGCTCAAGTTCTTGCTGCAAGCGTGCCATCGATACAAACACCGATCGTGCCAACCCTTGTTGCGGACGGAATGAAAACTCCCCAAGTTCAGACCCGTCGAGAACACGCGTGACACCCAAACGCAACGTGCGGCCGACATCATCTCGCCGACCATGCAATGAACTGATTGGGACGGCCGATGGCCGCTCAACCCGCACCAAAATCGCGTCATCCGACACCGCACCCAATTCTGCTGCCAACCCGTCACTCAGAAATGCAGCATTCCTCCCGAGTTGCCGGTCATCTGGGTCAATTCCATGAAAACTCCAAAACCGTTCATCGACACCATAGACCTGAACTCTGGACGCCCGACGACCACTCTGCTGATGGGTCACAAACCCTTCCACCGCCACTAGTGGTGCAATAGATCCGTATCCTTCGGCAGAATCTGCACCGCGTTCGATCGACGCTAAATCAGTCGCAAAGGATTCTCGTACGAACCCCAGACTAGTCACTACCTGATCAACCGAACCAAGACGCTCCAATGCCAACGTTTGAAGACTCGTACGAACAGACGTCCCGACGAGAAGGGCCCCAGAAAGAACTGACACTCCCACCGCGACACCGGCAACAACCGCTACATTGGTCCGCCAGTAGTGAGTAATGTTGTGGCGTGCTAATTCAATAAGAGTCATCTGCTTCAACCAAATCGAATGTCTGACTGCATGTAAAGCCCGGTCACACCGATTCCAACGTTTCGTTATTCAGTCGATATTGCTTAGGGCACCGCGCTGCGAGTTCGGTATTGTGAGTTACAATCAGCAAGACATTGTTTTGCTTCCTGTGAAGTTGAAAGAGCAATGAACTAACCATCTCTGCAGATTCACGATCGAGATTACCAGTCGGTTCATCGCAGAGAATTAATGGTGGTTGCTGAACAAGTGCTCGTGCAAGCGCCACACGCTGCCGCTCTCCACCAGACAACTCTGCCGGCCGATGCTCCATCCGACCAGCCAATCCCACCTGCTCTAACAAAGACCTAGCGCGATCAACAACCGATGGGTCTGGCTTACTCACCAAAGTGGGCACCAAGACATTTTCAAGCACAGTGCACTGCGGGAGTAAAAGATGATCCTGAAAAACAAAGCCGACCTGGCTGTTGCGAAACGCTGCCAGCTCCCGATCGTTCAAAGTAAAGGGATCGGTGCCATCGACCGAGATGTGCCCATTCGACGGCTTTTCAAGTGCCCCAAGAATATAGAGCAGAGTACTTTTGCCACTTCCCGAGGGCCCGACTATTGAAACCGCATCACCTGCTACCAACGAAAGCGACACATCCGTAAGAATGCGTAATTCCCCTGTCGGTGACCGGTAATGCTTTGTAAGATTTGTGACTTCGAGCAAGGGACACTCCTACCCTTAACTCTACGGCGTCTATGATGCCTTTTGAAACGCCCGTGGACGAAAAAGAAAATCGACGATATTGCCCTCGTGTGGTTGCAGCCAGTTTAGTTTAATCGTCGGAATTGGCCCAACGTTCAAACGATCAATGTTTCGAGCGTCAAGTAGGGCTTGTTCAAATGACGCGTCGTTCGTCAATGCAGTCGCAACTAGCGTTGACCCAATCGAGGCAATCATATTCTTTTGCTCGCACTCGACCACCGTAACAAACGGAAACATATATTCTTTTTTGGCCATGGCGACGTCTGGAGACGGACAATATACGACGGTCGGACGAAGATAATCACATCGCTCTCGCGACACAAGCCGTCCATCCGAATGGTGCTTAGCCGTCATTTCTTCAACACCAGTTTCGGAGAGCGCCGCATCAATATCACCAGAAATGGCTGGTGCCTGACCAGCAACGGTGAACGCAGCAAGCGCTGCATCCGGATCATCTGGTGGTAACGGGGCGACTGGTCCGAGTCTTTCAGCCAATG
Organism: uncultured Vicinamibacteraceae bacterium; assembly: GCA_964634925.1. Classification (GTDB taxonomy): domain Bacteria; phylum Acidobacteriota; class Vicinamibacteria; order Vicinamibacterales; family UBA8438; genus DTWD01. The sequence continues at coordinate 209 of CAZWKO010000181.1, read as the reverse complement.
CCTCGGCAATGGCCTTTCCGTGCCGCGGCGTCCAAATCCCCGAACAATTAATACAACTACGGCCACTGTTAATGAGCACGCTATCGACCATTAAATCGAGATACTGCTCCCAATTGTCAGCTTCATCATCACCCAGTAGTATCTTGCTAAAACCCGGTCCATGCACCTGAACTCCAGGGTTGGCCGCATATTGCTCAACGGTCGCTGTT
>CAZWKO010000180.1:0-5776 GCA_964634925.1 uncultured Vicinamibacteraceae bacterium | reverse complement strand
ACAAAGAGACTCGACCGTGGGCGCGTTCGATCGCACGTAAAGTTGAATCGAAAGAAATGCCACCCTGGTTCGCCACCGCACCGAAAGGCGTCTTCGAGAACGAACGTGGCCTCACCACTGATGAAATTTCAACCATTGTCAATTGGGTTGATGCTGGCGCCCCTGCAGGTGACACTGCCGACGCACCACCAGCAAAACAGTGGGCCGAAGATTTAAACGACGGCTGGACCTACGGCAAGCCTGATTTTGTTATCAAGATGGATCCGTATGTAGTCGAGGACGACATTTTTGACCTCAACATCGTGTTTTACAAAAAGCTCACGGAAGAAGAATTACCAGAAGATACATGGGTGCGCGGCTGGGAATTCCGAACCGGCGACAATACCATCACGCACCACATGTGCTCATCAACTATTCCGCCGAGCGCACAAGTACATGAAGATGGCACTGCGGTTGAAGGTGACGGCACTGATATCGCAGGAAGCACCTTACTCAGTTGTGTTGCCGAAGGCGGTGAAACTGGAATGTTGCCAGACGGGTTCGGTGTCTTACTTGAAAAAGGTTCGATGCTTTCCTACAACATGCACTACAACAAGGAACCGGTTGCAGGATCAGCGACAACCGTACAATCTGAAATTGGCTTCTTTGTTTCAAAAGAACCACCGCGCCATCAGGTTAAAAATGACTCGCTCTACAACCGCGGTTTTGAAATTCCACCAAATCACCCCAATTATCGAATTGGATCGTCGCGCGTACTTAAAAAAGACACATTACTGGTAACGCTCTGGCCACATGGGCATCACAGAGCAAAAGCTTCTCGCTATACCGCGTTTTATCCTGACGGCACAGAAGAATTACTTCTTGACGTTCCAAATTACGACCAAGCCTGGCAGGTGACTTACAAGTACAAGGAGCCAAAATTACTCCCAAAAGGCACCCGCATCGAAGCTGATTTCTGGTACGACAACACCGAAGAACGCGGTGTAAACAGAGGCTTTGATTCAAATCTCTCAGTGGGTTATGGCGAACGAACAAACGATGAAATGGCTCTTGGCTTCCTCAGTTACGTGGAACTTGAGGATCACGAAGCAACCACTGACAATAACAACTAGTTACGACCACGAGTAAACGAATATTCTTGAGGGCGGAACTGGTTACGGTTCCGCCCTCACTTTTTCTGTATGCGACTTCGATTTTTTCTCCTGATTTTCTCGTTTTCCCTAATCCCCTCTCTCGTCATCGCCCAGGCGCCAGAACCAAGCAACGAAGGTGACGGGCTCATCCACGTACTGATGACCCTCGACAATAAAGCTGTCAGCATCGAGTACTCGCCGGATCTGTCGGACAGTGATCCGTCGCACCAACAACTACTGTCTGGAGCTCCTGGTTCCACAGCGCGGGTCGGCGTGCTGGCTGGGCACCGCGCTCTTCGAATTGGATCGCTGGCAACCGACCCAGAAGCGCCACCGTCGCCACCACGAGAAGAGGGGGACCCTGCACCGGTCCCGCCGACACATGAACTGTGGCTTGTCCGAAATGCTGACGGGTGGGAACTTGAGGCGCACCGTTCAGACAACGACACTATCAATCGCATTCCACTTTCTCACCAAGAAAGCAGATCGACGAACACACAAACATTTTCAGCTGCGCTTCGTGCAACCGGTGCCGAAGAAGGGCGTCTCGAGCTGCGCTGGGGGCAGCACACATGGGACACGGAGTTTCGCTTTGACGAACTGCCGGCGGCGCCAAGGCGTCCCCGTACGACCCGCCCAAGCGCAAACGAGTTCGACAGCGATACCTCCGCATTTGCTCGTCGCACCACATTGGCCGAACGAAATGAAAACGCGGTTGTGCTGCCAGACGGCAATCAAATTTCAATGCTGTATTGGAAAAGCATCGATGTCGAAGACGAAGACTACGGGCGTTTTGCGGACACAAACGACGGCGCAGTCGTTTCGCTTATTCATGCCCCACCACTTCGATTCCGAAGCGACGTTGGGTTGCGGTTTGGCTCCACCGATATCCCTACCGGAAACCTCGCACCGGCTTTTGCTGGCTCGTACGCTATTTGGATTCGAAAAACCAGTTCCGGCTGGAGCTTTGTTTTTAATAACGAACCTGATGCGTGGGGAACGCAGTATGACGCCGACTTCGATGCGGCGGAATTTGACGTGCACTACGAGCGCACAACGGGGTCATTCAGACCACTCGGTGTCAGCGTAGTTCCGACGTCAGAAAACGCGGGCCGTCTCATCGTGCACTGGGGTCCGCACGAGTGGACTGCACCTTTTACCGTCATTCAGTAACCGCACGGTGGCGCCACTAAGCCACACCACTCAACGTCTACATATTTTTCTTGGCCACAGCCTGAGCACGACGAAAATATCCGCTTGAGTTCATACGGGCACAGAGATCGAAAAATTGTGGCTCTGGCCCAATCCACTTCAGTTCATCGACTGAATCAAACACAGGCAAGGTCTTCCGTAACGTTGCGAGATCAAGAAATATCTGTGCGTCATCGAACGCATCAACGAGATTACGGGCTAATCGATCCGCGCCGCGCACAGCAACATCCCAATCGACCGCATTTTCAGGTATCGCATCAAGATGCTCATAGCGCGCAAGAATCGTAGCCGCTGACTTTGCACCCCACCCTCGCACACCGGGAAAACCGTCAGCACTATCGCCAGTCAGCGCGAGATAATCCGGTATCGATTCGGGCGCGACCCCGAACTTCGCGCGAACGCCCTTCGCGTCGCGCACCGTTGCGGCCCGTCGATCGAATTGCACGATACGCTGACCATCGACGCACTGCGCAAGATCCTTGTCCGGCGTGCAAATAAATACCTGCTCAACCCTGTTATCGGTGGCAGACCGCGAGGCCGCAGAAGCCAACGCATCGTCCGCCTCAAAGTGAACCTCCTTCCACACCACCATACCCAGTGCCTCAAGCGCCTCTTCAAGAAGATGAAACTGTTGAAAAAGCTCCGGATCGATCGCATGCCCTGTCTTGTACCCGGACCATAAATCATTGCGGAATGACTCAACCACATGATCTGTTGCAACACCGATATGTGTTACATCATTTTCAAGTAGAGACAACATAGAACCAAGAACACCACGCACAGCACCAACCTCTTTACCATTCACATCAGATACTTTAGGAACAGCAAAGAAGTGCCGAAAGAGCTCATACGTGCCATCGACAAGAAAGACGTTCATGGTTTCCGCCCTATGACAAAGGCCACGGCAGCGAGATTGAACTACTCACACTCAGTAGTCTGTATTAAAAAAGGGCTGGGCTACAATAGCAGCCCAGCCCTCAAAAACAGTTCGTCGACAAGAGTAATTACGCTACACCTTGTTCTTCTTCAGAAGCGGGTGTTTCATCGCCACGACCAGAACGCCGTGGCTGTTTCGGCTCCACAAAAGAACTCAATCGACGGCTCAATGATGGATCTCTCAACTTGCGCAACGCCGCCGCCTCAATTTGCCGGATACGCTCACGCGTCAAGGAGAATTTTTCTCCAAGCTCTGCAAGTGTTGGTTCCGCGCCATCGTTCAGCCCGAAACGCATCCGAATGACCTCCCGTTCTTTCGGACTCAATGTCTCTAAGACAGACTCTGTCTGTCGGCGCAGGTCAAATGCGACTGTCGCCTCGGCAGGATTAACAGCCTGCCGATCTTCAATAAAGTCGCCAAACTGACTCTCATCACTGTCACCAATCGGGGCATCCAAGGAAACAACCGTTTGGGCTATCTTCCGTGCCTTTCGTACCACGGCCATCGGCAAATCTGCGCGTTCAGCAAGCTCTTGCGGCGTCGGTTCTCGACCAAGATCTCGTGTCAGTGTTTGCATCGCGCGGTTGAGCTTATTCAACGTTTCGATCATATGAACAGGAATTCGAATTGTCCGTGCTTGATCAGCAATCGCTCGAGTAATTGCCTGACGGATCCACCAAGTTGCATATGTCGAAAACTTAAACCCTCGCCGATAATCGAACTTATCGACCGCACGCATTAGGCCGATATTGCCCTCCTGAATCAGGTCAAGAAATGCGAGGCCACGATTGACGTATTTTTTTGCGACCGACACAACCAGACGGAGATTCGCCTCAGTCAGTTCCTTTCGTGCATGGTCTCCTTCGAGCATGCCACGTCGGATTGATTTCTGAATCGTATTAAGCTCATTTGCTGGCTCTTCAATTGATTCTCGTAACTCTGCCAACTCTCGACGAGCTTCTTTCAAATTCGGACTGGGCGTCGCCCGCTGCCCTTTTCGACGAGGCGCTGACTGCTTCGTCAAACGCTCAACTCGCCGCTCAGCTCTCTGCAGTGTCTTGGCCGCCGTCTCTATCTTCTCAACTAGCTCTTTCCGAACAATAGGCGTAAATTTGATAAAACGTACCGCGTGAGAAATCTCGATTTGACATCGCATAATCCGCCACCGAGTACGAACAGAAGGTTTACGGCGACTCTTACGCACTGATTCCGCACGGGCTTGGCGTTTCCCAAGCTCTTTCAGCAAATCAGCAACCTTCTGTGCATCACCAACAAGCCGTTTAATACGATTGTTCAACTGCCGATCGGTTAACTCAGAATCTGGTAAAACCACAACGTCTCTAAGCGTGCGTTCTCCTTCATCAACCTTCCTAGTCAATTCAGGGAGGTAACGCGCAACAAGAAGACTGCGCGACATCGCTTTAGTAATACGTAGTTCGCCACGTTCGATACGCTTCGCAATCGCCACCTCACCCTCACGAGTCAAGAGAGGCACTCGGCTCATTTGGCGAAGATATGTTCGTACAAGGTCCTGACCCTGGTCTTCCTCGTGGGCGGGCAACTGTTGCTCCGCCGGCGGCGTAGCCTGTTGTGTGCGTGTTGCAGCTCGAGCTTTCGCGTCAGGCTGTACTTGCTCAGCTCCCTCAACCTCAATACCTTGAGCCTCAAGATCCTGCAGCAATGACGTGAGGTCTTCAACATCAAGGTCAGGAGGTGCGTGATCAAGCACTTGATCAAGATTTAGAAATCCTCGTTCCTGGCCGAGAGCAACGAGCGTGTTTACAATTTCCTGACGTTCCTCTTTTAGCAAAGTTGGTAGCTCTCCTTACACACAGAATCTATTCGTGGTCTCGCACTCGTCCCAAAAGTTCCTAGCGAATGTTTTGACCCCTCATAACCTGTTAAATACGACTATCTAGGGCACTTAGTTCCGGTGAGATCCTCTTATTGTAACAATCTATTCACCCCAAAACGAGTGTTTTTTTGGGTCATTAAGCCTACTGAAGTTCTTTTTTCTGCAACCGGCGAGCTAAGGCCTTTCGCTCCTTAACATACCCAACAGAAGCAGTACTGACATTTTTCCTTTTAGCTTTAGTCGTTTTCGTCTTTTTTTTGCCAACTTTTTTCTTCGCTATTTGCTTCTGGGAAACCTTGGTAAGCCGTTGCACCACAGCAACTTGTCGATCCAACCGAGAACGAATTAAACGAAGCTCAGCAAGAACTTTTCTCAACAAAACTGTTTCATCTGTTGCCATTCTTGACTCCTCATTGATAACGCATGGGAGGAACAAATTGTGTCGAATGGGGATTTTCGACTGGCGATAGATCGTGCACGCATGAATTAGAGCCTCCCCCTTAGTCTTCGGTTTTCAAAGAACTCGCAAATAGAGCTCGATGTCAAATTTCGTGAAAACTAGTAAACCCAACCGACTTCTGTCAATAAGAACAGAAACAGCAGGTGTTATAGCTGTAAATATTGTTTCTATAAATAATC
>CAZWKO010000179.1:0-5785 GCA_964634925.1 uncultured Vicinamibacteraceae bacterium | reverse complement strand
AGCCAGTTTCTGTAACGTTGTTGGTTTCCGACCATCACCTGGACGTGTCCCAATATGGCCCAGCCAAGCCTCATCGTTTTCCCTGGGCGTGCAAGGTCCAATGGCTCGGTCAGTCTCAGATGTCGCTCTGATGCTGAGCGCTATCGCTGGTCCATCGTCGCGGTCACCCATTTCATTACCTGAACCAGGGCACCGATTTCAGGCACCTCTAACGCGTGACTTTGACGAAACGACCATCGCCTGGGCCGCTAACTTCGCAGAACTCCCCTTTGATCCACGAGTGACAGCGACCGTCAATGCACACCGACCTACGTTCGAGCTGCTCGGCTGCACCACCGAAGAAGCCGAGCCCGACATGACCGATGCTAGGGAAATTTTTCGGTGTTGGCGAGCCTGGTATTTTGAACTCTGCTACGGGTCGCTACTAAAAGACCACCGAACCAATCTTAAAGACACCGTTGTGTGGAATATTGAAGAGGGACAACAACTGACGGGCCCACACCTCGGGATGATGGAAATCAAGCGAACAGCACTGCTCGAGCGTGTGCGACGCTTCATGGAGCGCTATGAGTTCTTAATATTACCGGTAGCGCAAGTGCCCCCCTTCGACATCTCGATCCCCTACATTACGAATATCAATAACGTCGCGATGGAAACCTATATCGACTGGATGAGTTCCTGTGCTTTCATTTCCGTACTCGGATTGCCAGCGATTTCAGTGCCATGTGGTTTTACCGGCGACGGACTCCCCATCGGCATGCAAATCGTTGGCCGACAACATGATGATCTTGGCGTACTTCAACTTGCGTATGCATTTGAACAACGGACGAAATATGGCCAACATCGCCCAAAACTCGATACGATTGACTCAGCAACATCCCGTCAGGCAGAGGAGAAGGCGTAATGAGAACCCACCACCGTCACGTCACGATGTGTTTCGTTCTTGCGATCATGGCGACACTTGGATTCAACCAACTGTATCCCGCCGGCCAAGTCACCATCGAGATGGATGCCGATGACATCAGTGGAACCGTTCGAAGTGCCACAGGGCCGGAATCCGGCGTATGGGTGATTGCGGAAACACAAGACTTTCGTGCTGTCTACCGAAAGATCGTCGTCACTGACGAGGACGGTCGTTACGTGCTTCCTGATCTCCCTGACGCGCAGTACAACATCTGGGTTCGTGGCTACGGTCTTAATGACTCCGGCAAAGTAAATGGCCGGCCAGGTGCAATCCTGGATTTAACCGTCGAGGTTGCAGCAACACCACAAGACGCAGCTAAAGTCTATCCGGCTAACTACTGGTACTCCTTGATGGAAGTCCCATCTCCAAGTGAATTTCCAGGAACAGGGCCATCGGGCAACGGTATCGCGCCCGGCATGCAAACGCAGGCTCACTGGGTGGATACCCTCAAACAGGGTTGCCAGCTCTGCCATCAGCTCGGAAATCAAGCCACACGGGAAGTATCCAATCCTCAGGACTTTGACTCTACTCAAGCTGCGTGGGCACATCGCATCATGACCGGACAACGCGGACAGACAATGGGTGCCTACATTAGTCGACTCGGGCGGGACCGAGGCATCGAAAGCTACGCAGACTGGACGGACCGCATTGTCTCTGGTGAGGTCCCTGAGCAACCCCCAAGGCCAGAAGGCCGAGAACGAGACGTCGTACTCACGATGTGGGAATGGGGCGGAGATACAGCCTATATTCATGACGAAATCGCAAGCGACAAGCGTAATCCTCACGTCAACGCGGGCGGACCCGTCTACGGTGTTGAATTCGCAAATGATGAACTCGTTTGGGTCGATCCACAAACGCATGAGTCACATGCGGTCGCATTGCCAGTCCGTGACAATCCAGGGGAAGGTGACTTTGAATCGTATATGGCACAAGACATGCCAAATCCATCGCTCTACTACGGCGACGAACTCATTTGGAACAACCCGGGCAATCCACATAATCCAATGATGGATGCACACGGGCGCGTCTGGATGACACATCAAATTCGTGGGCCAGGCAACCCGTCATGGTGCAAGGAAGGATCCGACAACGCCTTCGCGCAGTACTACCCACTGGAACGCGCTGCGCGTCACGCCGCATTCTTTGACCCAGAAAGAGAATCAGTTGAGCTTATCGACACGTGCTTCAACACGCACCACTTACAGTTTGGATTTGATGATGCTGACACTCTCTATTTCAGTTCAGTGAGCGATGTTGTCGGGTGGATTGATACAAAGCAGTACGAGCAAACAGGAGACGAGCAAGCCTCCCAAGGCTGGTGTCCAACTATCGTCGACACGACTGGTGATGGGCGTATCGGACAATGGACAGGTTACCGCGACACGCCAGACCCAACCAAGGATCGGCAAATGGGTCGAGGCTGGTATGGGATCGTTCCGGATCCAACAGAAGACCGAGTCATTTGGGCCGCGTCCGGAGGCGTCCCTGGGCAAATCGCAAGGCTCTCACTTGGAGACAGCCCCCCGGAAACATGTATTACCGAGTACTACCAACCGCCGTTCGATAACCCCAACAGTCCTGTGGATGGATACTCGCCACGGGGAATCGATATTGACCAAAACGGTATCGTCTGGACCGCACTGTCAGGTAGCGGCCATTTTGCCAAATTTGATAGAAGCCAGTGTCAGGTTCTCAACGGCCCCACGGCTACCGGCCAACATTGTCCTGAAGGATGGACCCTGTATGCCACACCGGGACCGCAAAAGAATGGTTTACGGAACAATGGAAGCGCTGACTTTCACTATTACAACTGGGTTGACCAGTTTGACACATTAGGCCTCGGTGAAAATATCCCAATCGCCACCGGGTCTACATCCGACTCACTCCTGGCCTTTTTACCGGACAGCGAGGAATTTATCGTGATGCGCGTGCCATACCCTCTGGGCTTCTACTCCAGAGGCATGGATGGCCGGATCGATGATCAGAGTACCGGGTGGAAAGGACGCGGCGTCTGGGCCGACTATGGAACCAATGCGGTCTGGCACATCGAGGGCGGGAAAGGCACAAAAAGTAATCTGGTGAAATTTCAGATCAGACCGAACCCACTCGCGCACTAAGAGAATCGGGGTACTCACGGAACAAGGTGTCGTCCGCGCAATGGTCGTCCAGGGCGGGCGTCTTCTTGCAGCACTCCGTCTCGAACAATGAACGTACCTCCAACCAGTACGTGACTTATCCCAGCCGAGTATTGATCTGGGTCTTCGTATGTGGCACGGTCAATAATTCTGGCTGGATCAAAAATGGTTAAGTCAGCGTCACTGCCAACCTGGATACGACCTTTTCGGGTCATTCCTGGTACAACCACCTCAAGTCGCTGAGCGGGCAGCAAGGTCATTTTACGAATCGCGTCACTCAACGACAACGCACCACGGTCACGTACATAGTGACCCAGTATCCGAGAAAATGTACCTGCTCCTCGCGGATGTGCACGACCCGCGCTAAACGGAATCCCGTCACTCGCGGCAATCACATCTGGTTGGCTCACGATCCATTCATTCGTCGCCTCCGTCCGACCATGCATAATGACCCACCCACCTTCGCGTCTATACGCCGCAAAAGTCTCAGAGGTGAGGCGCTCACCAGTGTTGACCCACTGAAGCGTACCATACGCACTGGCCGCACGGTCTTCCCAGCTATCAAAGAGCGGCGACTCAATCAGTGACGCGCTCGCCGTGTACGGATAGGCCTCTGTAGTCACATCAACACCATGTTCCCTGGCGCCGCGTATTAACGCCAGAGCTTCATCAGCTCGAGTTCCAGAAGTACTATTCATGTGGACAATATGAAGCGACGCACCCGTAGACGCCGCGTTTGCAATGACCTCCTGAAACGGAGCCAACGGACCACCATGAGCAAAATCCCTCGCAGAACGAAGGTGGACAAATGAGGGCACGTCAGACACCGCAGCAACGTGAAATAGTTGTAACAATTCACGATGACTCACCCCAGGGGTATAGCTCAACCCAAAACCAAATCCAATGCCGCCGGCGTGGAGCCCCTGCTCCATTAACTCTTTAAGCCGAGCCAGTTCTCCGTCGGACGCCGCACGGTAGAGAGTTTCATCACTACTTTCGCCCAGTGAGAACGTACCCTCTGAGTTAACACTTGCGAATGCACTCCGCATCGCCCGTACACGCGCACCTTGATGACTCACCGACGCCCCGTAGTTGATCAAGGCCTCTCCACCCCGCTCGTCATACCACCGGTCAACAGGAAAGACACCAACCTCCAATTCAAGCGCAGTCGTCACACCATCCATCGCTTGGTAGCGATTACTCGCATCGTCTTGCCCATGAGCATGTAAATCAATAAAGCCCGGGGCAACGACAAGTTCCGTCGCGTCAACGAGTAGGCCGGTGTCTGCTATATCCAAGGCGGTTTCAGAGAGTGCAACAATGACCCCGTTTTCAATCCCGATGTGGCGTACTGCATCAAGTCCGGTTTCCGGATCAATAACGTGCCCATTCGCAATCACTAACTCATACCTGAGCGACCCGTCGACTCCAGAACGTGCAACACTAGGTTCGTCACTCGACACGCACGCGGTGCAATTTAAAACGAGCACCAGTCCAACGGTGGACAGTTTTCTCAGCCGCGTAACCGGGTGAATCACGCACCAGACTGCAGTCACCTCATTCCAAAACCAAGACCGTAGATTTACCATAAGCCCAATATTTTCCACCAAGACATCCCAACGACAATCCAAATCACCAAGTTCAGAATCGATGCCATAAATCCGATGCTCCACCAATCCCGAAAACTAACATAGCCTTCAATAAAAATAACCGGGGATGTCGTCGTCCCGTAGTGTGTTAAACCCGCCTGGAGATTATTTATAAACAACAGACTGTATACAGCTACGGCCGCTGGCACACCGGCGCCGACGAGCATGACAACAAATGGCGCATACATCGCCAAGGCATGAACGGTCGTACTGGCAAAGAAGTAATGGCTATAAAAATAGACGGCAAGTGTGCCCATCAGAACAACAAACCATGGCACACCCACAAACCAACTGCCGATCCAGGACGCAAATATCGTTGTTGAGCCAGTCTCATTTAGCAGACCCCCCATCGTCAATAATCCACCGTACCAGACGTAGACATCCCACGCCGACCGCTCGTCTAGTGCGGCGTCCCACGTCAATGCCCCCGTAACAAACAGCACACCTAACCCAATAAATGCCACTAACCCGGCCGACAACCACTCAACATACGACGAGGCAACCCAGAAAGCGATAAGGAAGACGAAAACGCCCAGCACGACGGCTTCTCGCCCCTTGATTGAACCGATTTTACTCAGTTCTTTTTTCGCAAACTCGGATGCCGCCGGTGTCGACTGAATCTCAGGCGGCAAAACGCGTGACACAAAATAGGGCACAACGAGACTCGAGACGATCCCCGGTACCAAGCCGGCAACGAACCAACTGGTCCACGTCACCTCAATCCCAGTTACCTCATAGGCAATATCACCGAGCAATATGTTCGCCGCACTGCTATAAAAAAACATTGCGGACGCCACAACACTCGTCTGGTACATACAAGTCATCAAGAATGCACCAAGTTTTGACGCCGACTCTCCTGGTTCAGAGTCGTACAGACTGCTAATACTTCGAGCGATTGGAAACACAATACTCGCGGACCGTGCCGTAATTGACGGTACGCCAGTGGCTAGCGTCGCATCTGTTAGATGCAGAGCGTATCCCAAGCCCAATGACGTCTTGCCAATAACACGAATAAACCAAAGCGCAATACGGCGAGC
>CAZWKO010000178.1:0-5786 GCA_964634925.1 uncultured Vicinamibacteraceae bacterium | reverse complement strand
GGTGGCTTCTCGCGCGCCTCTCCAAAAAACTGCAAAAGATCAAGCGGTGTCATCTCGGGATACATCGGGCCATTCTCTGGCAGGTAGCCAAGTCTCCTTGATGCGGGAATCCGGTCATGGCGTACGTTGTACCCAGCGATCACAGCTTCACCGTCGCTCGGGGCTAAGTAGCCCGTCAGCATGCGCATCATCGTGGTCTTACCCGCACCATTCGGACCAAGAAACGCGACAACCTGCCCCTCAGGAATGGCAAATGAAATGTTATTGACCGCAACAAACGGACCAAAGTATTTGGAAAGACCTTTGGCCTCAATCATCGATGAAGCTACGTCAACCCCGACTTTGTCACCGTTCACAGTTTCAGTCATTTCTAAGGACACACTGGGCGTTTTAGTCGAATAAATGTGGCTCTCACACCCAAACAGAAAGAGCAGGATAGCGAATTAGACGTGTCCTCTTCAAGACGCAATGATTTGAACCAGTTCTGTCGCATCAAACGTGTCAACAACTCACGAAGCGGGAACCACAGACATCGAATATCGGCAAATCTCGATCCTGCCCCCGAAAAGAGACCAAGAACTCTGGTGCATTAACCACTCTTCGAAAAAAATGCTCAGCCGATGCCATATCAGAGACAATAAAGCATGCTGATTCGGAGGTCGTGCCGGGTGCTTCTGGGAATCACACTCCTCGGGACGATTGTGGCGCATGCGGGGACCGAACAACCAAGCAACTCACCTCTAACCGCGCGAGAGATTATTTTCAAAGCACTCGAACGAGCGACGAAAAACGAAGAACACAACTTTGCGGCGCGGTATCGTTCGCAGATGTTTAAGCATGTCAAACGGTTTGATGGACAGGGCAACATCAGCGAAGAAGACCAAGGCGACTACGAAGTCGAACCTATTGACGGGGTGCCTTTCGAGCGACGACTGACCGTCGGCAACCGGCCCCTCAGTGATGAGGAAAAGCAGTGGGAACAAGAGCGCCTGACAAACTTCCGGAAAGAACTCCAACGATTACGAACAGAAGCCGCCGAGAGCGAAGAGGATGAAGAGGCGATTCGTTTCAATCAGGACCTAGCCGAACGGTATGTCTTTGTCTTGGAGCAAGAAGAACTTTACCGAAATCGTCCCACCTATCGCGTCTCATTCCATCCACGCTCGGACAACCTTCCTGTTCGACGTCGTATTGACTATGCCTTGAACAAAGCCAGAGGCACCGTTTGGATCGACCGTGAAACATACGAAGCTGCACGAGTCGAGTTTGAGCTCATCGACAAGGTTCGGCTGTGGTGGGGGATGCTTGGCACCATCAACCATGCCCGAGGTTCAGTTGACCGTCGTCCTGTACTCGATGACACCTGGGTACAAGTCCAGTTTGAAACCTATTCCGATACTCGTGCTGTCTTTAAAAGAACACGCCGATCCGAATTTCGCCAGTGGCAAAATTTTGAGTGGATCGAAAACACAAAAAACCGGTAAGCCGTCTAGGTGTATGGCGTCACCCTTAAGTGCTATTGGAAGTCTCGACTGCCACCGCTTTCGGGATGCACCGTCAGTTCGGGCAACCAGAATTGCTCCGCAACCAAATGGACTACTTGCGATTCAATCTGTAACTTTCCACTCACACCGAGAAACGACGCGGTCTTGACCAAAACAACATAGTCCTCAAACACTTGCTTCCAGATCACCACGTTTAGAAACCCACTTTCATCTTCCAGTGTCATGAACGTGACACCTGACGCAGTGCTAGGCCGTTGTCGGCAGATAACGATGCCCGCAAAATTCACACGCTGGCCATCGCGCTGCTGTAAAACCATCTCAGCATTGGGTAAACCTTGAGCCATTAACATTTCACGCAACGGTTCAAGCGGATGTCCGTGAGTGCTATGACCGCTAAACTGATAATCCCAATTAATCGTTTGAAAGTTACTCAACGAACGGAATACTGGCACTCGGTCCTCGGCCAAGATTGGCAAAGACAGGTCCCGTAACGTTGCGAACCCCTGAACCTGCCACAGTGCCGAGCGCCGATCTGCTTCAAACGCACCGAAGGCACCAATCTCCGCCAACCTTCGAAGCCTGCGATCATCAAGCCCCGTGCGACGTGCAAAATCTGTCATCGTTGTAAAAGGTTGTTCCGCGCGTGCCACCTTTATACGTTGCCAATCTCGGTCTTTTGACAGGTCTTTTACATATCGAAGTCCCATGCGGACTCCGAACCGTCGAGGCGTTTTGTTATGACCTTTTGTATTGATCGAACTTGGTTCCAACGTGCAGTCCCACTCACTAACTGTCACGTCAATAGGATAAATCTCCACTCCGTGGCGGATCGCATCCTCAACGATCGTAGCGGGGCTGTAAAACCCCATGGGTTGCGCGTTCAGCAACGCACAGATGAACACATCTGGGTAGTGGCACCGTAGCCATGCTGTCGCATACGCAATCAGAGCAAAACTTGCTGCATGGCTTTCGGGAAATCCATACTCACCAAAACCACGAATCTGCTCGAACACCCTTTCAGCAAATGTTTTTGTAATACCTTTGGCCATCATACGTGTGACTAATCGCTCATGGTGGCGTTCAATCCGTCCACTGCGATACCATGCAGCCATATCTCGTCGCAATTGATCCGCTTCACCTGGTGTGTAGTCAGCAGCGACAACCGCCAGCTTCATCACCTGCTCCTGAAACAGGGGCACACCCAGTGTTTTTCGCAAAACCGGCTCCAGACACTTGTGCGGATACACAACCGGTTCTTCGCCATTTCGGCGGCGAAGAAACGGATGCACCATGTCGCCAGTAATAGGACCAGGCCTGACGATACTTACCTCAATGACCAGGTCGTAATAGTGCCGTGGGCGCAACCGGGGAAGCATCGCCATTTGCGCGCGACTCTCTATCTGAAAAACACCAACCGTATCTGACCGACAAATTTGATCGTAGGTCTCCGGATCGTCTTGCGGAATACGATCCAGTGACAGCTCACGCTCATAGTGAATCTGAAGTAGTCGAAGCGCAATATCGAGTTGCGTCAGTGCGCCAAGTCCAAGTAAATCGACCTTGAACAACCCCAAGGTCTCAAGATCGCTTTTATCCCACTGAATGACGGTGCGATCGGCCATCGTTGCATTCTCAACGGGCACCAAGTCGTGAACAGGCTTATGTCCAAGCAAAAACCCGCCTGGATGAATGGAAAGATGTCGTGGGAAATTTTCAAGTTCTGCAGTTAGCTGCAACAAATGATCGTGGCGCAAAGAAGATAATTCAAGCCCAGCAGGAGGCGAGGACAATGTTGTGAGATCGGTACTATGCGATAGCGTTTTTGCAAGTTGTTCAATCGAGGTCGAAGACATCCCGAGTACTTTTCCAACATCTCGCACCGCTGACCGTGGACGGTAACGAACAACATTGGCGACCATTGCAGCATGTGAACGTCCATATTTTTTGTAGACATGTTGGATTACCTCTTCGCGACGTCCATGCATGATGTCAAGGTCAATGTCAGGAGGTTCATGCCGCTCACGAGAGAGAAAGCGTTCAAATAGCAATTCCACTCGAGTCGGGTCGACTGCTGTAATACCAAGGCAATAGCACACCACCGAGTTGGCTGCCGAGCCACGTCCCTGACAAAGGATGCCTTCCTGCCGGCAGTATTGGACGATTTCCCACATCGTCAGGAAATATCCGTCGTAATCAAGTTCTTTGATTAAGGAAAGTTCTTTCTCTATTTGTTCACGAATATTGCGTGACACCACACCACGAAAACGCTCGCCTGCACCGAAAAGCGTTAACTCCCTGAGCCACGTTGATGAGGTTTTCCCATTTGGCAAGTGTTCAGATGGATAGCAATACCTGATTTCAGAGAGCGTAAATGTACAGCGCGCTGCAATATCTTTCGTCCGATCAAGCAGCATTGGCTCATCAGCGAATAAGTGCGTCATCATTCGTGGTGCCTTCAGATCATGCTCTGCATTTGCTTTAGTACATCGACCTGCTGTAGCGAGCGTGACACCGTGACGAATACATGTAACGACATCGTGTAAATTCCGTCTGGCTGGTGTGTGGTAAAGCACTTCATTCGCAGCGACCAGCGGTATGTCAGCACGCTCTGCGTGACGTCGAAGACACGTTTCCTGCTGTGCCTCTTCAATTCGACGATGTCGGCACACAATTGCATATAGACGGTCGCCAAACGCGTCGCGCATCTGTGAAATAACCCTGTGTAACGATTGTTTCTCTATCTCGGTGCTACCAGAACAAACCAGCGCACTCCGATCTCCGCCCCAAAGTGCCATGAGTCCGTCCGACCGATTGAATATTTCGGACCACGTCACACTTGATTGACCCTTTGGGCTCCGTAGTCGACCACCCGTGATTAAGCGACACAGGTTCGCGTACCCGGTGCTGTTGAGAGCAAGAAAAATGCACGTAGAAGGACATACCGGATCGCCAACCGTAACCTCAGCACCAATAATGAGATGCATGCCTAGTTCCTGCGCTTTTACATATGCGCGTACGACACCATAGATTCCATCGCGATCAGTTAACGCCAGTGACCGAAGTCCGTGCGCATGGGCCTGTTCAACGAGTTCTTCTGGGTGGCTGGCACCTTCAAGAAATGAAAAATTGCTCTTGCACCAAAGCGGTACGTACGACACACCGGCACCTCACTCCACTTGCCCTTGCCAACGCCATTGACGCCGTGGTCGGTCGTAGTAAATCCAGAGCAATTCGCCATTACATATCTGCGCAAAGTAATACTCTCGGTGTACTAACGAGTGCCACCACCCACCTGAGACGAGATATGGTCCAGCGACCTGAGCGATCTGCCCTACAACACCATTGCGTAATAGCGATCCGTTTGACTTAGAACATGGCTGAAATGACACCTCTGGCGAAACCGCATGAATGCGTCGAACCATCGGGCGACATACGAAATTCACTGGAGACGGGGGGATAACCGTGTCAAGTAACTTCCACGTGTAGCATGCTTCCGGTAAATGTGCTTCTACGGGGTGTGCTCGTACCACCGCGTCAGCACCGTACCGCGCTCGGATACGGGCAAGGGCACGGTTCGCCTGTCGAAAGTCACGCCGCGGACGATCAACAAACAATCCTTGCTGCAACAGCTTGGGTCGACCTGTCTTCGCAGCAATTCGAATCCCATTGACACCTGATGGAAATGAAATAGATTCAACCCGAAGCCGGATCAGATTCGTCAATTGCACACTGTTGACGGTCGGCTCAGCCGGACGAATGCATTCAACCAAGCAATCAGCACGATCGAGGTACAAGTAAATAAGTAGTTCGACAAGCGTCTCGTGACGCGCCACAATCGTCATGAGCAGTCGGTCAAGAAGCCTTTTAATCAAAAAATATAATCGCGACGTGTCAGTCTCTGGATCATCGAGAACCAGGTGCTGGACAAGTGGTTCTTTGATACGCAACGGTTGCAGTGGGATCAGGAGATCACCTGATGCCTGTTGGTGTAATTGCTCGGCCTCTGCACCGAAACGACGACGCACACCAGTCGATGGCAACTCCAGAAAGGCACGTACTGTACGGATGCCAAGCTTGTAGAGACTGTCACGTAAAGAGGAGTCAAGGCCCAATCGATTTATTCCGACTTGCTCTACTAATGATCGTTCGCTGGGCTGATCACGAACGACCGAGACTCCACGATCTACTGTGACTTCCTTCACAATTGCATAGGTACCAAATCGACTAAAACCAACAGCCACTGAAGATCTGAACCCGATTTCCATCAATGCCTTCCTGATG
>CAZWKO010000177.1:0-5801 GCA_964634925.1 uncultured Vicinamibacteraceae bacterium | reverse complement strand
CCTCGAAAAGGTACGGAACTAGATGCCATGATGTATGGGGCCGCAAAGGATGTAATCGATGCTGCACTGGAAACCGGGATCTTTCCAGCGATAGCTGTGGAGATTGGGAGTGTCTCTGGTCGTCAGTGGACCTATGCCGCCGGCAGCATCGGAACTAAGGAGGCCCCGCGTAACGTTTGCCTAGACACTGTATTTGATCTTGCTTCATTGACAAAAGTTATCGCTACAACAACTTTGGTGATCCGTCATGTTGATGCCCAGACACTCGACCTCGATGAGCCGATCCAAAGATCATTTTCGGCGTGGAATTCAAAGGAACGTGCCACAGTTACGATACGCGACCTTTTGCGGCATGCAAGTGGCTTGCCGGCTTACCTGCCGCTGTATCAGAAATATGCCGGCCGGCAGGCATTCGAGGCCGCGATTTGTTCATCACCACTGGAGTATGCCCCCCGCTCGCAAGCCATCTATAGTGATCTTGGCTTTATGCTCCTTGGTTTTCTTCTCGCTGACAGTGACTTTGATCAGAAGTCACTCGACCATCAATTTGGTTGTGTGGTTGAAGAGCAAAGCTGGGGCGAAATCAACTTTCGTCCCTCAAGTGCATGGCTTGAGCGAATTGCACCCACCGAAATGGACAATTGGCGTGGCAGGCTATTGCGTGGTGAGGTTCATGACGAAAACTGTTTTGCGCTCGGAAGCGTGTCTGGTCACGCCGGGCTATTTGGAACTTCAGCTGCTGTAGGCGCATTCGCTAGGGATACCCTCCGGGCGGCTTTGGGAGAAACCACGTACGGCAATACAAAGACGGTCCAAACTTTTATTCGTCGGTCAGATATTCCGGGAAGTTCACGCGCATTAGGATGGGACACGATGCTGACAACTTCCTCCTGTGGCCGGTGGATGTCTGATAAAGCATTTGGTCATACGGGTTTCACTGGAACCTCGCTCTGGATAGACCCTCTGCACGATACGTACATCGTGCTACTGACCAATCGAGTACATCCGACGCGTGACAATAATCGCATCGTCGCCTTCAGACCGAAGTTGCATGATGCGATTATGCGGGAACGCCAGCGGCAGCCGTGACTTTTACTTCTCTTGACTGGTTTCTTCTTTGTGCGACATTGACCGGCCCCGTCGTCATCGCAATCCTACGGTCGCAATTGGGGGCGCAGAATTTGAGCCAGTACTTTCTTGCGGGTCGCAGCCTTCCGTGGTGGCTATCCGGTACTTCGATGGTTGCAACGACCTTTGCGGCCGACACACCGCTAGCCATTACCGGGCTTGTCGCTGTGTATGGTCTTGCCGGTAATTGGTTGTGGTGGAATGCGGCCTTTGGTAGCGTTCTGACTGTCGTATTCTTTACCCAACTTTGGCGTCGAGCTGGTGTTTTAACGGATGTCGAATTTACCGAGCTACGCTATACAGGGCGAACGGCGGCAATTCTTCGTGGGGTAAGAGCTCTCTACCTTGGTATTCCTATCAATTGCCTCATCATTGGTTGGGTAAACCTTGCAATGGCAAAGATATTGTCGATTGCTCTTGGCTGGAACCAATTGGACGCAGTTTTTTTCGGCTTGGCCGTCGCAGGCACTTATTCTGCGATCACCGGGCTTCGTGGCGTTGTAGTCGCAGATTTCATGCAGTTTGGCATCGCCATGGTCGGAACCACAGCACTCGCCTACTTTGTAATTTACTCATCTGAAATCGGAAGCATTCCTAAACTGGTAACGCAATTGCCACCGGCAACGTTTGATCTCTGGCCAAACACTGAGTTTCAAACGAGTAGCAGCGCCATTGCAACAGTTTCTCTGCCACTGACTGCGTTTATCGCGTATCTCGGTATTCAATGGTGGTCAACCTGGTATCCAGGACAGGAACCAGGCGGTGGTGGCTACATCGCCCAACGTATCATGGCGACCCGTTCCGAGAAAGATGCGCTGCTTGCGACCTGGTGGTTCACGATCGCTCACTATTGCATACGACCGTGGCCGTGGATCCTTGTAGCCTTAGCAGCCCTTGTCCTCTACCCCGGACTAGGTGATCCAGAGTCCGGTTACGTCTTAGCCATGAGAGACTATTTGCCCGCCGGCTGGCGTGGTCTGGTTATTGGAGGATTCTTCGCGGCATTTATGTCGACGGTATCGACTCAGTTGAACTGGGGCACCTCGTATGTCGTCAATGACTGGTATAAACGTTTTATTGAGCCAACGGCGACACAAAAACGACTCGTAAGTGTGGCGCGCGGCGTTACGCTCCTTATCCTTATTCTCAGTGGCGCTGTCACCTTTGCACTAGATTCGGTGCGGCAAGCATGGGAACTCATGCTTGAATCGGGCGCCGGCATTGGATTGGTGTTGATTATGCGCTGGTACTGGTGGCGCGTGACGGCCCTTTCTGAAATTGTGGCCATCGTTGCTTCGGTGGTCGGATTTCTAGTGATGCGAATGATGACTACGGTCGTGTTTCCAGAAACGCTTTTTTATATAGTCCCAGGCACGACATTCTGTTGGGTTCTAGTTACTCTGTTGACCTCGCCAGAGCCTTTCGATCACCTTGCTGCGTTCTATAGAAAGGTGCGCCCAGCCGGACCGGGCTGGAGACCAGTCGTCGACAGGCTAAGCGCAGTCCCAACGGAACCGCTTCTTCCACTGATTTATCGCTGGATCCTAGGGGTTACAAGTGTCTACGCCATGTTAGTAGGTATTTTTAACGTCATTCTTGACGACCGGCTGTTCGGCGTTCTCTTTATCTTGGCAAGCCTTGCGCTTATGTTGATCGTACTTCGTCTGCCGTGGAGTAGCACCACGGATTTGAGGCGAAACAACTAGCGTTCATTCCTGTGGCACTGTTCCAACGCCTGAGTCTCCTTGTGACAACTGGCCAGGGACTAGCCCTGGCTGCCCAAGCGATGAGTCAGTCTCGGTAGCAGCGGAATAAATGAAAACCCATTCGTCGTATTGATTACGTCCATTGTATGAGGCAATGGATGTTTTGGTGCTGGTACTTACCACGCCCACAATTCCGCCAGCAACGCCGCCAGCTTGTTCCGCCACATCCTGATTTTCTGTGTCCTGAGTGTCCAATGTTGTCGTCGTATTGCCCGTGCCGACAATCTGCTCAACGGCCAATCGGGCGAGGTCGGATTGCAAAAGAACTCGAAATTCACCATCGCTCGTCATTGGGTCACGGTAACGTTTTCTAAGAAATCGTTCTTCAATAAGCGTGTCGATATCTTCGGGAACGGATCCAGGTCGCTGGCGCTGCCAGAGAGCAATTGCGCGGGCATATTGTTCCCCACGAAAAATCAACTCGGCTTCACGCTCCCGTTGTGCAGCATGATGCCAGACAGGCAGTGCCAGCGCCGTAAGTAAACTTAGGACAAAAAGACTTACGAGGAGAGCCCCCATCGCAAAACCGCCTTCTGTTTGAAGTCTATTCACGGGGGGGGGGTCACCATTCACCGTACAGCGTTCCGTCGAGTGCTGTTCTCGCTGAACCGCTACGCACATCGAAAATACCCTGCGACAAAGGATCGGACGGATCCACCTCCGCTAAAACAGATATCCATGTGTCATTAGAATCAGTAAATGGATCATCGGGGATAGTACGCAAATATCCGTTCGAGACTAAGGCCTCGAGAGCAGGTGGATAGTCCCCTCGGTCCGCATGAAACTGATCGATCGCATCTCGCATTCGAAAGAGATCTTCTTTTAGAACGGCCTCGCGCGTCCGTGTAATTGCGGTGCGATATCCGACCAGTGCGATAGTCGACAAAATCGCCATGAGCGCGATGACGATCGTGAGCTCAATTAATGTCCACCCGCCCGCACTACGGTGTAGTCTCGTCGTCACCATTCCCTATAAAGGGTCCCATCTAGACCTACCCCGCGCGATGTGGTGTAAACGTCATAGACATTATCGCCACCCCATGACGAATCGTTGGGGTCGTCTTGGTAAGACCTCAAGCCCCACTCATTCGTCCTAGTTATTGGGTCTATCGGAATTCTCCGAAGAAAACGCAGGCGCCCAGCACTGCCTTGTTCAGTTGTTTCTACTCCATCGACTAAAAGTTCAAGACTGGGAGGATATCCACCATTTGACGGGTCAATATCCGTGCCGGCGATGAGGCCGAGGTCGATGGCATCCTTATACTCGTCGATTGCTGTTCGGATTTCTCGAAGATTCCTCCTGAGTTCCGTCTCGCGCTGTCGCTGCATCGTGACAGAGCTGAGTGGCGCAACGACGGACGCGAGAACGAGCAGAATCGCCGATACAACTAACAACTCTACGAATGAATAGCCGTTAGTGTTCGGACGACAGCGTCGCAGGTCAGTTCGCATGGCTATTCGATATTATCGCTCGCGGGTCACAGCTAGAACTAGTCTTGGTCGCCTTCCGTCCAGAAATAGGTGGCTAGCCCAAGTGTTAAAGCCTCAGTATTTTCTGAAGCATTATCCTGACTCAATGAGATTTCCTCGATGACAATAAAATCATCGCCAGCTTCGAGTTCTGAGATGAAAGTTCGCATGTCACGGTAGTCACCCTTTAGAAACATTGTCATTTCCAATCGCGCTAGGCGAGTTCCCTGCTCGCGTTCCGTTGTGGTGCTTCGACGTTCCATCACAAGATTGTTTTGCGCGGCCGTCGCCTCAAGCCGGGCGAAGGTAATCCCTCGTGCATCAGACATATCGCTTGGGAGCATTTCGCTGTAGAAGCTCTGCAATTCACGGTCGGCATCGAGTTTTCCCGCGACAGTACTCCGGGCAAGTAGCAATCTCTTTTCTGCTGCTGTCAACGCTGCATGTGCCGCAGCGGCCCGCTGTTTTGCATTGGAAAGGGCTACGGACCATGGCAAAACAGCCAGGGCGTACAACCCAACATCTAATATAAGGGCGACAAGCACGGCTGTAATTGCCAGGCGTTTCTCGAGGAGCACTCTACGTAATAACGTCATGTCAATGGCTATTGCTCTTGATTGCCTGATCGGACATCAGCGCCGGGACTGCCTTCTCTGAACTCGCCAATTAATTGAGCGCTGTACATTCCGTTCTCCGTACGTTGTTCCTGTCGCGCGAGGACATTTTCGAGTGAACTACTTGCCTCCAATTGTTCGATGAACTGTTCAATATCTACGACACGCTCGCCAATCACCCCAATGGTCAAACTCATGTTGCCCGATATACCGGTCGGCCGGAGTCCGGTGAGCATCACTCGATTCGGTAGCGCTCGTTCAATTACATTAAAAAGTTCCGTCCAAGAAAACAGTCGTTGGTCTATTAATCGATTTGCTTCCGCTGCAGAAAGCCGAAGATTGTCAAGTTCGCCTTCGGAGACGTCCGCTTCTAGATTAGTAATGTCCTGAATGATGGAGCCGGTTCGTGCCTCGGACAGTTCAGCCGACTCGATAGTTTCGGTATAGGACGCGGAGAGTTCAAGGACAGTTCTTCCAGCAAAGAACAGCAGTGCTAGTGCCGTCGTGCCAAGCACTAGCAATACGACATGCACGGCCGGTTCATTGTAAAAAGGGCGTGTGGCGAGATTAATCTTTAGCATTTGGAACAGTACTTACTTGTGTCGGTCGCGCAGGAGAATTCCAATAGGAGCAGCCAGGCTATCAAGGGTAGGTGCCGGGATCTCGTTTCCCTTATGAAGCGACTCAGAGATTCGCGTGCCAAGTTGTTCAATACTCAGCTCGTCTGCGCCTTTAAATACTCTTTTAAAAACGGGCTCAAGAGATTCGGATTGGCCCTCGATCGCGCTTGTAACAAAAACAATCTGTTCAATGCCAGCTCCTG
>CAZWKO010000176.1:1111-5836 GCA_964634925.1 uncultured Vicinamibacteraceae bacterium | reverse complement strand
CCAGACTACCTGATTGGACGGTTTGCAGTTGGGGGAATCGCCGACCGATGTGTGGTTGTATTGCGGTCCGTAGCAGTCGTCGCGCTGGCCGGTTTCGTAACGATTTATGTAAGCGCTCAACTCGATGCGACAGGAAAAGCATTTGTCGGTTTTCTTGATTGGAATTACTACATCGGCATTGTCGTGGGTTTTGCGATTGTTATGGCCTACACATCCTGGGGTGGGTTTTTAGCCGTTGCGTGGTCTGACGTGTTCCAGGGCATCATGATGGCGGTTGGTCTCGTGGCACTGCCGATTGGTGCGATTGTGGCGTTGGGCGGAATGATTGAGACACAGACGGCCTTGGCCGTCGTTGCCCCGGGCATGCTCACAGTCTGGGGCGACGGAGGGTTTACATGGGAGAATGTGTTCACCGTGATTAGTTACGCGGCTATCGGACTTGGATTCTTAGGATCGCCGCAAATTTTTGTTCGATTTATGGCGATTCGAGACGTAGGTGAGATCCGGCGTGGCCGTTGGGTCGCTTTGGTATTTACGCTACTTACAGATACCGGAGCAGTTATGGCTGGTTTCCTCGGGAGTGTTCTCCTTGTTGGCGACCGTGGGAGCCAACTTGCGATTCTTGGCGTTGGGGGGGAACTTGTACTCCCGCTGTTAACTCAGACGTTGTTTCCGCCACTGATCGTTGGTTGTTTTGTAGCGGCCGTACTTGCAGCGACGATGTCTACGATTGATTCCCTGCTCGTCGTGGCTTCGAGTGCGGTGACACATGATGTGTATAAGCACATGCCCGGCAGAGCGGAATCTAGCGATGCGCTTATGCGAATGTCTCGGCGGGTAACGATCGCTCTGGGGCTCTGTGCGTTCGTCATGGCGTGGGGTGTTTCACTGGCAGCGCCTGACAGGACAATTTTTTGGTACGTCATTTTTGGCTGGTCTGGACTGACGGCGACATTTTGTCCGATGATGATTTTGTCGCTCGCTTGGCCTCGTTATAACGTGTACGGGGCGATCGCGTCGATGATTAGTGGCATTGTGTCCATTCCGTTTTTTGCGTTTATGGTGCCAGTCCTGCCAGGCTGGGCTTCGCTCTTAGTACACGCGGAAGAACTCGCGCCGTCATTTCTCGTCTCGCTATTGTGTGGAATTGTCGTGACATTACTTACCAGAGACGAAAGGCCGCAAGCACGTGCAACTGTGGAGATTGTAAAGGGCCGGCATGACACCAGTCATGGCTTTGTTTGTACTGACGGCGAGTCTTCGTAGTTGTTGGCTGTCGTCATGCTGGTGCGGGGGCGAGCACCGCTAAGACGAGCAACCGCTCGCTACCGGTATTTCGTATTCCGTGCGGGACACCGTCGGGTGCAACGAGCAGCATGCCTGCGTGCATCGGGACCTCGTTGGCGTCCAGGAGAAATAGTCCAGAGCCTTCGATGACATGGTAAACCTTATCCATGCCGACATGAGCATGGAGCGCGTGTTCCTGACCGGGTTCAAAGGCATTAAGACCGACCAGCATCTGTGCTGAGCGGTAGAGCGTACTTTTACCCATTTTTGTCGCGTCATACCGCGCGTGATCCTGCGGATGAATCGGTATCGGATGTTCCATGATTTGATCGTAACGAACAGGAAGATATTGCGCCACAGATAGAGCGATACAGAGTGAACTGGAACCAAGAGGCTTTGCCATCGGGGGCGAATGAGAGGCTTCGTATTAGTTGGAGACCTCGTTACAATGACCGGCATGAAGTCATCGGTATTGCGGTTCGGCGTGGCATTCGGGTTGGCGATGTCATTCGCGGCGGTTCTGACTGCCCAAAATACCAATTGGACACGGCCCTTCCCCGGGCATCGCGTGATCGGCAATCTGTACGCTGTGGGGACGTATGATTTATCGGTATTCCTGATTACATCGAATGATGGCCATATTTTGATTAATACGGGAGTTGAAGATTCCACGGCGATGATTCGGCAGAACATCGAGTCTGTCGGATTCCGACTTGAGGATGTGAAGATTTTGCTCGCAACGCAGGCGCATTGGGACCACACGGCGGCGCTTGCAGAGATAAGAGATTTGACTGGGGCGGAGATGTGGGCGACGGCGGAAGATGCGCCAGTTTTGGAGGACGGTGGTTTCAGTGACCCGCACTTTGGGGGCCGTGAATCATTCCGACCGGTATCCGTGGACAGAATTATTGGGGATGGCGACGTCATTGAGCTGGGCGCAACGAGACTGACTGTGATGGAGACACCTGGTCATACGGCCGGAAGCTCCAGCTACCTGATGGAGATACGCGAAGGGAATCGGACGTATGACGTTGGGGTGATCAATATGGGAACGATCAATGATGGAAAGAAGCTGGTGGTTGATCCGACGTATCCAGGTGTCGCCGATGACTTTGCGTTGACGTTTCGGAAGCAGAAAGCATTAGAGCTTGATGTGTGGGTGTCGTCGCACGGCAGTCAGTATCAACTGCATGAGAAATATCAGGCTGGTCAAGATTATAGCCCTGAGACCTTTGTTGATCCGGATGGATTCCTTCGGTCTGTGGAGCGACTGGAACGACTGTACGTCGCGCAAATTGAAGCGGAGCGACGACAATAATGAGGCGATTGTGTTGGGCCGTGGTTTTGACCTGTGTTGCAGCATTACTAGGAGAGGCTCAGACAAGAGAGTCTTTTGATCTAATTATTCGCGGCGGTCGGATCGTGGATGGGACCGGCAATCCTTGGGTGATGGCAGATATCGGAGTACGCGGAGATCGAATCGCTTGGATCGGGGATTTAACCGATGCAACCGCGGGGCGTGTGATCGAGGCGAGTGGGCTTGTCGTGTCGCCGGGGTTTATTGATCCACATACACACGCAGTACGAGGAATCTTTGACGTTCCTACAGCTGACAATTACTTGCACCAGGGTGTGACAACAATTACCGAGGGCAACGACGGAAGCTCGCCGTTTCCGGTTGGAGCGCACCTGTCAGCTGTTGCGAATGCTGCCATCAGTACCAATTGGGCTGTGTTTGTCGGTCAGGGTACTGTTCGTCGAGAGGTGATTGGTGTTGATGATCGCGAGGCCACCCCAGTCGAAATAGACCAGATGAAGGGACTGGTGGCTCGTGCGATGGCAGAGGGGGCACTCGGTTTATCGACGGGCCTGTTTTATGTGCCGGGTAGTTTCACGCCGACGGAGGAGATTATTGAACTAGCGTCGGTCGTGTCTGAATCAGGCGGTGTGTACATCTCCCACATGCGAGACGAAGCTCAGCGGCTACTTGATTCTGTGCGAGAAACGATTCGGATCGGAGAAGAAGCTGGATTGCCGGTTCAGATGACCCACCATAAAGCCATAAGTCGAGATATGTGGGGGCAGAGTCGAGAAAGTTTGGCCCTGGTTGACCGCGCTCGTGCACGGGGTGTCGATATTACGATGGACCAATATCCCTACACGGCGTCTCAGACCACAATCGCTGCGCTCGTACCCCAATGGGCGCAAGCCGGTGGCCTTGATGAACTATTGGCTCGCTTTGATGATCCAGAAACTCGGCGTCGGATCAGGGGGGAGATTGCGGACCGGATTGAACACGATCGTGGTGGAGGTGACCCGGACAACGTTGTGATCAGTTTGTGCGAGTGGGACCGTACACTAGAGGGGCAGAGCTTGGCTGATATTCTTGCAGGCCGTAATGTGGCGTCGGACTTTGTGACAGCCGCTGATCTTGTTATGGAGCTCATTCAGCGTGGTGGTGCACGTGCGATTTATCACGCAATGGACGAACGTGACGTTGAACGCATTATGCAGCACCCCTCAACGATGATCGGGTCAGATGGTGGTGTGTCTGTCTTCGGCGCAGGAGTGCCCCATCCCCGTGAGTACGGGACCTTTCCACGGGTCTTGGGTCGGTACGTGCGAGAACGTGGTGTTTTAACGCTTGAAGAGGCGGTGCGCAAGATGAGTGGAGCGACGGCGCAGCGATTGGGTCTTCAACGGCGAGGTCTCCTTCAGGAAGAGTTTTATGCAGACATCACGGTTTTTGATCCGGAACTGGTGGGAGATCGCGCGACATTTGAGTCGCCCCACCAATACGCGGTCGGAGTCCAATACGTGATTGTGAATGGGCACTTGGTGATCGATCAGGGTGAGCATACCGGTGCCCGACCGGGTCGCGTGCTCTATGGGCCAGGACGGGAGCAATAGCGTGTCAGTATTCGGTGTGGGCGGTGTGCACAGCAGCGTTCTTGAAACATTGGCTGGCATGGTGGAAGCGCATTGCGACAGTAGACGTCTTCGCTGTGCGGTGGCTGTCGTGACGACTGTTGGATTTCTGATTGGCATGGGTCAGCAGAGCGTAGCCCGCCAAGCCTCGAAGGTTCCGGGTATAGAAAGCATTGTTGTCAGTGTCGAATTGTCGTGCCCGTCATGCGCCCAAGGACTTGAACGCCGTCTCGGACGTTTAATGCACGTGGATCGTGTTGATGTAGACGCGACAGAGAATGAAGTTCTATTGACGCTCAATTCTGGGCAGACACTTGACTTACTTCTTGTTCGAGATGAATTTCGGAATGCGGGCTTCATTCCGGATGCGATAGCGATTACGGCGCATGGGGAAGTGATGCGTGCGAATGGTCAGGCTGCTTTGAAGATTAATGATGAGACCGTGATACCTCTTGTGGCTAGCGATCGAACTACTGAGTTAATGAAACTCGGAGGTGGGAGGTTCGTGAC
>CAZWKO010000176.1:0-1101 GCA_964634925.1 uncultured Vicinamibacteraceae bacterium | reverse complement strand
GGAACGGTCGATATTCAGTCAGACGGAAATCAGTTGCACGTGCAGACGGCTGATGTGTTGTAGTCGTGGGAATGCTCTTTGCCGACATCCGGCCTAGTAACCAAAACCGTGGGCGTTAAACGTATACGCGTGGGCGCCGTTCATGCGCTCAAGCAATCGATTCAACCGACAACGGCGGCGTTCGAGTCGGAATGGTCGACTGTCGAGGTGTCGCATTTGCTTGACGGATCCCTATATCTCGATCGAAGTCAGGGAACGGCAGATGCCTCTGAATTGGCGAGACGGATTCAAGCGCTTCTTGCCTATAGTTGTTCGACCGATAGTGATGGAATTATTTTCACGGGGTCGTTTTTCGGCGATGCGGTTGCCCAAGCACGGAGCGCGATCGGGATTCCGGTGCTTCGGTCGTTCGATGGTGTTCTTGATGAGGCGCTGCGTGAAGACCGTCCGTTGTATGTGTTGTCGACAGCAGAGGATTCTGTCGTGTTACTGCAGGAAGAGTTTCGACAAGAAGTGCAACGGCGCGCTCTCTCGACGATCGTATCCGGGCACGTGGTTGAAGGCGCCTTGACGGCGGTCGTGTCGGGGGAAGCGGCACGTCATGATGAGTTAGTGCTGAATGCAGTTGAGAGCGTCGATCCGGAGGCGACCATTGTGTTCGCGCAGTTTTCAATGGAGCGAGTACTCTCACCGGCCATCGAATTACGACGGCAATCGGTCGTCGGACCAGCAACGTCAGCAGTCAGATTACTCAGAAGAAAAATTGAACGGTTGTGACTGTGGCGAGGAATTCTGAAGGTAGATCACGGTGGTGGGAGCCGGTACGCGAGGTATTCCGAACCAGATCGGCCAGACCCCTTGCCCCCACCAGCGGAGATCGCAACGTATTGCACCCCATCGACACTGTATGTCACGGGTGTTGTATACGCGGCGGCGGGTAATTCAGTTTCCCAGAGCATGTCGCCGTTGGCCGTACCGTAGGCTCTAAACTTTCGGTCTGGTGTGGCTCCAATGAAGATGAGTCCGGTTGCCGTCACGATGGGTCCGCCATAGCTTTCAGCGCCGAACCCGAGTTCCTCATGGTCCGGATAGTTGCCAAAC
>CAZWKO010000175.1:0-5896 GCA_964634925.1 uncultured Vicinamibacteraceae bacterium | reverse complement strand
CGGTGGAAGCACAGCCAACCCAAGACTCCGGCACTCAGTAAGATAGAGCGCAAGCTTGTCTGTGTTTTGACTTTCTATCGTTAACAATGCTGCCATGAAGTGCGCCGAATAATTTGCCTTGAGGTAACCCGTTTGATAAGCCAGCAGCGCATACGCAGTTGAATGGCTCTTATTGAATCCATAGCCGGCAAAATATTCCATAAGGTCAAAGATCTTTTTTGCCTTTGTTCTTGGCAATTGATTTTCCACGGCCCCGGAAATAAATTTTTCTCGTTGCGCCTCCATCACAGAGACGTCCTTTTTTCCCATTGCCTTTCGGAGGACATCAGCCTCACCAAGCGTAAACCCGCCAAGATCGCTCGCAATCCGCATGACCTGTTCTTGGTACGCAATCACACCGTAGGTATCGTTCAAAATAGGCTCAAGCTGCGGAAGGATGTACTCAATGTCTACTTTGCCATGCCTGCGCGCAATAAAGTCATCGACGACGCCTCCGTCTAACGGCCCAGGCCGATAAAGAGCATTCAGCGCAATTAGATCATCGAACCGCTGCGGCTTTGCCTTTCGAAGTGTTTCGCGCATTCCAGAGCTTTCAAATTGAAATACGCCGAGCGTCCGCCCTTCGCTAAATAATCCGTAAGTCTTCTCATCATCAAGCGGAAGTCCGTCCAGCGCTACCCTCTCTCCCTTCGTTTCTTCAATATGCCGAACAGCATCAGTAAGTAACGTCAACGTGCTCAACCCAAGGAAGTCCATCTTTACCAAACCTACCCGCTCAACCTCTTTCATGGCCCACTGCGTCGTAATGGCATCTTTTCTCGTGTCCCGATACAACGGTGCAAATTCCGTAATCGGCTTTGGTGCAATCACTACACCCGCAGCATGAATCGACGCATGCCTTGTGACACCCTCTAGACGACGCGCCACGCGTAATAGCTCATCGACATTGCTGTCGGACTGTTTCAAATCCCGTAATGGCGCACTTTCCTCAAGCGCTTTATCCAACGTCATACCGAGTGTTGGCGGAATCTGCTTGGCGACACGATCAACATCTGCGTAGGACATCCCCAGAGAACGACCAACATCACGCACTACTGCTCGCGCCTTCATCGTGCCAAACGTAATGATCTGTGCTACGTTTTCGCGACCATATTTACGCGTTACATATTCGATGACCTCCCCTCGCCGCCTTTCACAGAAATCAATGTCGATATCAGGCAACGACACTCTCTCTGGATTAAGAAATCGCTCGAAAATGAGATCGAATTCCAAGGGATCAACATCTGTAATTCGTAAGCAGTAGGCGACCAAACTCCCCGCCGCTGATCCTCGGCCGGGTCCGACGGGGATGCCACGTTCCCTGGCATAACGTATAAAGTCCCAGACAATCAAAAAGTATCCTGCGAAGCCCATACGCTGAATCATTCCGATCTCATAATCGAGTCGTTCTTCATACTCGGAGACGCTATGAAGCAGGCTTCCGCTTTCCGCCAACTGTTCCAAACGTCCTCTGCGCTCACGAAATCCCTCCCTTGCTACATGCGCAAAGTACTCATCCAATTGATATGGTTCTGGAACGTCAAAATTCGGGAGATGATGGGTCGTCCCACTTAGATCAACATTACACCGCTCCGCTATCGCTATCGTGTTCCGTAGCGCCACGGGATAATCTCCAAAGACCGTCGCCATCTCTTCTGCCGTCTTTAAATAAAACTGGTCGCCGTGATATCTCAGTCGATTAGCATCAGTCACTGATTTGCCGGTACCAATACACAACAGAACATCATGTGATTGATGATCCTCTTGACGAAGGTAGTGCACGTCATTCGTACAAATAAGCTGAAGCGACAGGTCCCTAGCGATCGGCTGTAGACCCTTGTTAACTAGCAGCTGATCATCGATGCCCTGATACTGCATCTCCAAGAAAAAATTCTCGCTGCCAAGGATGTCCCGAAATGACGCCGCTGCCGACAGTGCGTCAGCCGCTTGATCCCGGCAGATCTTCGTTGCAACCTCGCCTTTCAAACAACTACTAAGACCGATCAAGCCTTCCGAATGTTCCGCTAGTAACTCTTTGTCAATCCGTGGTTTGTAATAGAACCCTTCCGTATATCCGGAAGACACCAGCTTTATTAAGTTGTGATAGCCGACCTTATTTTCCGCAAGCAGCACTAAATGATTCTGTGTATCACCCTTTACCCCGCTACGAGCAAGCCGGCTACCATTGGCAACATAGACCTCGCAACCAATAATTGGATTTATGCCACGTTTTCTCGCCGCATCGTGAAACGAGACCGCTGAAAACAAATTGCCATGTTCCGTAATTGCAACCGCCGGCATCTTTAATTCGGCTACGCGGTCAAGCATTTCTCCGATCCGGCACGCGCCATCCAATAACGAATATTCCGTATGCAAATGCAGATGTACGAAATCACTCACTATTACCACTCAATCGATTTGATCAATCTGAATATTGAAACTACTAAGTAAGTTCAAAACTTCTGGTGAATTAAATTGGGCTTCCTCTATTGAATTATCTAAAGGGCATATAACGTAATTCGTAGCGTTGCGAAAATCAGATCTAGCCAGTCGACAACCAGAAAATCTAGAATCCTGTAAATTTGTTCGACAAAACTCTGCCCCCTCTAAATCAGATCCTGAAAAATCTACATCCTGGGCTTTGCAATCTCGCACACATAGTCCCTGCAACACCAATGAGCTGAAAACAGAAAAAGAAATGTCGCAGGATTCAAAACTCACTGGCTGGCCTAGACGATAACTACTCCAATCTAACGTAGTCCAATTAACACCTACCGCCTTGCAATCTACAAACGTAGCTCCAATTAGTTGTGACTTGTCGAAATTTACCGCACTAAGATTCGAATTCCCAAATTCACAATCACTGAATCTACATTCTGAAATTCGAGCACCCGATAAATCACAATTTACGAATCTACAATCTTCAAAGACGCTTCGCTGGACTATGGATTCCTTGGCATCTAATCCACTAAAAGCCTTACTGGTGTAGTCCGTGTTGCTGCCGATATTCATTCCCACTCTATTGTGGACGGTGGCTTTGAACTGATGTCATAAACCACTCGATTGATGCCTTGGACCTCATTTACAATCCGATTGGACAACACCGCCAGCAGCTCATGCGGAAGTCTTGCCCAATCCGCTGTCATGCCATCTCTACTTTCAACCGCTCTGATTGCGATGGTGTGCTCATAAGTTCGCTCATCACCCATGACTCCAACACTCTGCACCGGCAACAAAACGGCAAAAGACTGCCATATTTCTCTGTAGAGGCCTGCCCGTTTGATTTCCTCGGCGACAACCGCATCAGCCTGCCTCAACAAGTCAAGTCGATCCCCCGTGACTTCTCCAAGGATACGGACTGCTAAACCAGGGCCAGGAAATGGCTGCCGCCAGACAAATTCATCATCAAGACCAAGCTCCGTCCCGAGACGCCTTACCTCATCCTTAAACAACTCTCTTAATGGCTCAATGAGAGTAAATCTAAGGTGCTCGGGCAACCCACCAACATTATGATGACTTTTGATCGCTGCAGAGGGTCCAACTACGGATACGCTTTCAATTACGTCAGGGTAAAGGGTTCCCTGAGCCAAGAAATCAAAGTCTCCGATACGCTTCGACGACCGCTCGAATACATCAATGAATGTCCTGCCTATTATTTTTCGTTTCTTCTCAGGATCCGTAATGCCACATAGCGCATCTACAAATAGTTTCGACGCGTCCTCGTACACAACTGGCAATTGCATCTGGTGTGTGAAACGGTCCTCAATCTGTCGTCTTTCGTTTAGCCGTAGCAGTCCGTTATCGACAAAGATGCACGTCAGCCGATCGCCAATCGCTCGATGTATTAGTACAGCCGCAACGGTTGAATCTACGCCCCCGCTCAAACCACATACAACGCGACCATCGCTGCCAACCGCGGTGCGTACGGCCTCTGTTGCCTCTTCAACAAAAGAGGACATCGTCCAATCGCCAAGACACCCACAAATCCCTGTGAAGTTTTTGAGAATAAGTGCCCCGTACTCGGTATGCACCACCTCCGGATGAAACAACAATCCGTACCGTTTTCGCCTGCCATCGACCATCGCCGTTACAGGAGCATTCGGACTGACTGCTAACACCTCGAAACCTGACGGCGCCTCACTAATAAAATCCCCGTGACTCGCCCAAACCTTCAACTCCCGAGGAACATCAGCGAAGAGTCCATCCCCATAGTCTGCTCTAACGGTCACTGCGGCCGGACCATATTCACGATCAGCTGCGCCGCCGACTCGTCCTCCATAGTGTTTCGTTAGTAATTGCATCCCATAACAAATGCCAAGGACTGGAACATCAAGCTCAAACACTTCGGGATCGCACTTTGGAGCACCAACTTCTGACAAACTTGCAGGCCCCCCCGACAAAATAATGCCCTGCGGTCGCTTTTTTATGATTTCATCGGCAGAGATCTTGTACGAGACGATCTCAGAATAAACCGACAATTCCCGCAACCGACGTGCGATAAGCTGGGTGTATTGGGACCCGAAATCGAGAACAAGTATCGTCTGATGCGCCACGTGCCCGTGAGGTAGTGTCATATTATAGCCGTGTGGGCTTACGTCATACGCAGTCTTTTCTTTTAGTCAGTCTCTGCGCACTGACCACGATAGTCATGAGCTTTTCTTCGACCGCTAAGGTTTTCGCGCAAGAAGAAGAATTACTAGGGCCGTCACCCATCTTACCCGTTGATATCGCCTGGCTACTCGACCTGAAACAGGCCACAAGCCGCCAGCCGCTCATCGACGATGAGCGGATCTATCTACCGCTGGTCGACGGAACACTTTTGGCTCTTAATCTTGATACCGGAGCGCACGTATGGTCTCGACACCGCCCCATACAAGCCGACCTACTCACGGATAACGGGATCCTAATAGCCCTCTATGACCAACTCTTGATTGCCTTCGACTCTTCTAGCGGTAGATTGCTGTGGACTCACCGGTATGACCACCCCCCCCTTACGACGCCCGTTATCAAACAGGGATGGCTAGTAGTACAGCTTCGAGATGCGACGTTAGTGATGCTTCGGGCAATCGACGGACAGGAACTCTGGCGACGCCCCTTTGAACAGAGAGCATCCACAGCACCGACAATTTCTGGCCGACAGATTTTTGTGCCGCTTGAGACCGACACCGGAGGCCTTGTAACAGCTCTTGAACTAGAGAACGGAGCACTTCTCTGGGAACAACCGATCACGGGAGTGCCTGGATCTATCCTAGCATTGGACGCTGTTTTTGTTGGCGCAACAGATAACTTCTTTTACCGACTCAGACTCGAAGATGGACGGATCGATTGGCACTTCCGGACCGGTGGCGACATCTTCGGATTACCCGCGGTCGACGAAGAACGTGTTTACTTCACCGCGCTCGACAATATCGTGCGGGCGCTCGATCGCCAAAACGGTGCACAGCGCTGGCGTATGCCGCTTCAAGGGAGACCGGAAAGCGGACCGGTACGAGTACAAGACTCTCTCGTTCTTAGTGGTTTGTCACCAAATGTTCAACTGTTTCACACGGAAACCGGCCGTCCGATGGGACGCTTCAGCGCCGATACCGAATTGGCAATGCCACCCCAACACGTGCAACGTGATAACCCGGCGAGGAATCGTACGGTGCTTTTGACTCGAACTGGGGAACTGACGGTTTTGGCGCCAGCAACCGGACCACAACAACTTTCGGTTGCATTCCCCCTGCATCCCGTCTTACCGGTGCCAGTTGCCATTCCGCATAATGAGATCTCATTTCTGAACGACCTTTTGCCTCCAGCTAAGCCACCGACCTATCACGCCAGACGATTTACGGTACAAGTTGCCATTTATGATCAG
>CAZWKO010000174.1:0-5897 GCA_964634925.1 uncultured Vicinamibacteraceae bacterium | reverse complement strand
CAGCGGCAGTCTTGGTCCGCTAAGAACTGTTCGCCGGAGCACAGCTGCCGCACCAAGCGTGGCGCCAACAGAAAGGACATACATAGCAAATAGCACCACAGCGCCCACACTAAACAGACCAAAGAGTCGAGGCTCTCCGGCAAAAACAACTGCCGTAATCAATGCGTAGACCGGCAACCGCGCACTACACGACACCATCGGCAACGTAAGCATCGTAATCAAACGGTCACGCCGACCCTCAATAGTTCGCGTAGACATAACCGCTGGAATCGCACAGGCAAATCCTGACAGCATCGGAACAAAGGCTTTTCCATGCAACCCAATTTGACCCATAAGCCGATCAATAACGAATGCAACACGAGCCAGATACCCAAGGTCTTCGAGAAATGCAATAAAAACAAATAGCAATGCAATTTGAGGCACAAACACCACAACATTACCAACACCCGCAATAACACCATTCACAACCAGGTCTTGTAGTGGTCCTACCGGCAAGAGAGCTATAGCTACACCCTGCAACGCTGCCGTGGCATCTTCAATCATTCCGATGAAGGGATCAGACCAACTGAAAATCGATTCAAAAAGCATCCACATCACGACTGCAAATACCAATGTCCCGTAGACACGGTCAGTCAAGATACTGTCAATACGGTCAGTCCACGATCGACCAACTTCTCGAACCATTTGCCGAGCATCACCAACGACATGTTCGATCCAGTGATAGCGTGCAGCAATCACATCGTAGTCCAGATTGATTTCTGCCCCTTGAGCCCGTTCCCGAGCAGCTTCTATTGTCTGACGAGCAGAAACCGGAAGATCCTTTGTCCCTTCTTCATCATCCGTGCCATACGACAGAAGTGACCACGCGGCCCATGACCGGCGAACAGCAGGCGTGTCGATATAATTGGTTTTATCAAAAGATTGCTTGATCTCTTCAACCGCCTGTTCAGCTGCGTTTGAAAAGCGACGCTGCGTTACCGCCTCGTGAAGGGGTTGACGAATGGTAGCTGTAATGGACTGACGTAACCCCTCAAGACCCGTTCCCTTCGAAGCCACCATTGGTACAACTGACACACCCAACCCAGACGCTAATTTGTCAGGATCGACAGCGAAGCCACTGGAATCAGCTTCATCGATCATGTTTAGTGCAATAACAACAGGAATACCCGTTTCAATAATCTGCACCGCCAAATACAAACCACGCTCAAGAGCACACGCATCAACCACCACGACAACCGTGGCAGGCATAGCCTGCTTCTGCTGCCGACCGAGAATTTCATCGACCGCGACATGCTCATCCGGCGAATGGCTGCTCAGGCTATAGGTTCCTGGTAGGTCAACAATTTCAACCTCCGTCTGATCAGGCAACTGGATTACACGCGACGAGCGAACAACCGTCACTCCCGGGTAGTTACCGACCTGCGCACGAGATCCGGTCAAAGCATTGAAAATGGTGGTCTTCCCGGCATTGGCATTACCGGCAACAAGCACACGGGGGACACCCCCCCCCATTTCTGTGCCTTGCGAGACAGTGCCTCGAACGACAATCTCTCGTTCCGCATCGGCCGAAACTGTTACTTCAGATAAAACGGACTCCGGCTCGCTATCAGACGCAAGATAGATGCTGGAAGCTTCCGCCTTGCGCAACGACAATAAATATCCGCGTAGTCTGATTTCAAGAGGGTCCCCAAGAGGTGCACGCCGGACCATTTCTATTGGAGTACCAGGCAATAATCCCATTTCCATGAGACGACAACCGGTGCGACGGTCACAATCAATGTGACGAATAACACCTCGTTGGCCGATTGCAAGCTGTTCGAGGGTTCGCAGTCGTTGATGCATACCTAGAAATTCAGTTAAGTCTAACGCGTCTCGATAACGAATTTCGGATCGGTACTAACTAATGTGACTTCGGGGTTCGTATCAGACAAAATGTAGAAGCAAGAGTACTGACGGCCAATGCGCGAAGCCTACCGACCATATTTCGTAACAGCTTTAGTTGCCTACTGGTGCATATCTACCTCAACAATAGTAGCGGCCGAGCCACCCGTAATTGTCACAGAGGGCTTTCACCTGGCGTATATCCTCGACCACGAGGCGGCAATTGCCAAATTGACCAACGCGGTTCAAGTCTACCCGGATAATCCCGTCACTCATCGCTCTCTCGCTGCAGCTGTCTGGTTAAAACTCTTATTTTCGCGAGGCACGCTCCTAATTGACAACTACCTGACAGGGTCTGTTAGTCGACCAACCGGAGATCTTGAACCTCCACCAAAAGAACTCGACCAACTATTTGAAAATCATATTGAACGTGCAATTGCATTATCGGAAACCGCAATACAGGTCGCACCCCAGGACGCAAACGCGCACTATGAACTCGGAATCGCCGTGGGCCTCGCTGCCTCCTACCGCGCCTCAATTCGAGGGCAGAACTTTCGAGCCTTACGCTACGCAAAGCGTGCGTACAGCGCTCACCAGCGAGTCCTCGAGCTAAATCCAAATCGTGATGATGCGAAACTACTGGTCGGCATCTACCGCTACGTCGTGTCCACCATGCCCCGCCTCTTCCGCATGATGGCCTACCTCGTAGGATTTGATGGTGGAAAAGATGAGGCTATCGCCTTGGTTCGAGACGCCGCTGCCTATCCAGGTGAAACGCAGGCCGAGGCGAAATTTGCCTTAATACTGCTATTGAATCGCGAACGTCAATACGGGCAGGCTCAACGCTTTCTAAGACAGCTGAGACGGACCTATCCACGAAATCGACTTGTGTGGCTTGAAACTGCATCAACATGGCTCCGCGACGATAGACCGGCGATGGCTGACCTGTCCCTAGTCCACGGCTTCTCGCAGCTACAAGGTGACGACCGAACACGGATGTTTGGCGAAGACGCCACGTGGCATCTTGCGCGCGGAACAGCGCGAGTGGATTTGGGTCTTGTCGATCGCGCACGCGCTGACTTATATCGTGCTGCTAATGGAAATGCCCCCCTCTGGGTCATAGGTCGTGCGCAGCTTGGGCTGGGAAAGCTCGCTGATCTTGAAGGTCGTCGTCAACGTGCACGTGATTACTATCAACAGAGTAAAGATTTATGTGCCGGCGCACGTGACCGTCGGTGCGAACAGGCCGCCGACTACTATCTAGATTATCCCTTTACCGGACCATAATTCGATTTATGACGTGAGCTCACCGCTGAATTTTGTTATACCTGTCTGAGAATGACGCGATTGTCTTCGCGGACTGCATCGCCGTGCAATGAACACGAACGTTGACTGAAGAAACAACAAGTCGGCTACTTTTGAGGAAAGAAACATCTACGAACTTACGATTAAACGGTCGTTTGTAGCCAAACACGGACTTCGTCACTACCAAGGCGGCACCGAACCGATCCATGAGCATGAATGGCACGTCTGGGTCACGATCACGGGAACTACTCTTGATCAGTCTGGGTGCCTAATCGATTTTGGTGATCTCAATACATGGTTTGAACAATCCGTTGCAGATTGGAAAGACAAGACTTTAAATGAGGCGCCTCCGTTCGACGACGAGACAAGTAGCCCCAGTGCAGAAAATGTTGCAAAGGTCATCTACGACAGGCTCGCAGGAGTCGTACCGAACACAGTCGTACTTCGACAGGTCGAAGTCGAAGAAGAACCAGGCTGTCGCGCAGCATATCGAGGAATGGACTAAGCATGGCGATTGTATTAACGCAGCGAATTGAATGGGATATGGGGCACCGGCTCGGGGACGGGTACCTCTCGAAGTGCCGGCATGCCCACGGACATCGGTATGTCGCCGAACTGTCATTCGTCGCACCAACACTTGATGAATTCGGGATGGTCCTCGACTTCGGAGAAATCAAGCGCCTGGCGAAGGGCTGGATTGATGAACACATCGACCATGCGTTCTTGGTGTACGAGAAGGATTTGCCACTTCTGGATTTCCTACGCTCAGAAAACAATCGCCACTTTGTTGTTAATTTCAATACAACCGTGGAAAACATTACGAGTTGGCTCGGTCCTCAACTTCAAACCGTGATCGATGCCGATGAGATGGCCAAGTCACGGAACGTACGACTTACACGGGTTCGTGTTTATGAAACACCAAACGGTTGGGCCGAATGGGTAGCAACGTGAGCCGCAGTGCCCCAACAGTATGTATCTCTGTTCATCCTTTTGGCGACGTAGATAGCCCGCCTCTCAATCTTCTTCGAGAAGCCGGAATGCGCCTCGTCGTGAATCCGACTGCTCGTCGACTTACAGAAAGCGAACTCACCACATTTCTACACGACGCCAATGTTTTAATCGCCGGAACTGAACCGATCACGGACCAGGTAATCTCGTCTGCGCCACAGCTTGGTTTAATTGCTCGTGTTGGTATTGGACTCGATAACGTTGATCTGACTGCCGCGAGAAATCGCGGTATCACCGTAACCTTTACGCCGGATGCTCCCGCACCCGCCGTCTCCGAACTGACCTGCGGCATGATGCTGTCACTCCTCAGAGGCATCGCAAAGGCCGACAGGGCAGTACGTCTTGGTGAGTGGCAACGCATTCTTGGCAGACGACTTGGCGACCTCACCGTTGGTGTGATCGGAGTGGGCAGAGTAGGACGCCGGGTAATCGAACATCTCGGAGGCTTTGGATCTCGCATTTTGGCAAACGACATCGAGCCTGACCCGAGTCTAGAAACAAAATTTGATATCGATTGGGTCAGTAAAGAACGGATATATGAAGAAGCCGATATCGTCACATTACATGTTCCACTGACGCAGACAACTCGGCGCCTGATCGGTCAAGTCGAACTAGCGACTATGAAATCTGACGCCTTGCTAGTCAACACCTCTCGTGGACCAGTGGTTGATGAATCGTGTCTTGTCACTGCTCTGCGAGAAAATCAGATCGGTGGGGCCGCCCTCGATGTATTTGAGCATGAACCGTACTCAGGTGAGTTAACAACACTCGACAACTGCCTGCTCACCTGTCACATGGGTTCAATGTCTCGTGACTGTCGAGCAAAGATGGAAAACGAATCCGTCGAAGAAGTGTTGCGATATGCGCGCGGAGAATCACCAAACCAACCTGTTCCTCCGGATTACCTATAGAGTGCGTGCGATTCACTCATGATGGCCAGACCTCACGTCTCAACATCAAACACCGCGCACAATAATAGTAAGGAATCAGCGGTAAGGCGCTCCTGTCGGTGGAGTTGGTGCGTTAGCCTTATACCGGTTTTAATTGGGCTGCATGCCTTGTGCTTTTGGGGTCGTGGCATTGTCGACCGAGAAGCCCGAGCATTCATCCTCAACTATCTCGCTGATCGTCCACTTGCGGCAATTCTATTTGACCCGTCTCTAAACGACTGGGGTGCATACCAAGCCAGGGAACTTAGTTACTTAATCGACTACTTCGATGCCCACATACTCGCGGGATTGCACTCGCAAGGAGTGCTTCTGTTTGTTCCGGCTAGTGGGGC
Organism: uncultured Vicinamibacteraceae bacterium; assembly: GCA_964634925.1. Classification (GTDB taxonomy): domain Bacteria; phylum Acidobacteriota; class Vicinamibacteria; order Vicinamibacterales; family UBA8438; genus DTWD01. The sequence goes on along the minus strand of CAZWKO010000174.1, from coordinate 421 downwards.
GTTAGGCCTCGGGCTTTTTATGGTGCTCTACAGTGCCGGCGCAAGACGGCTACTAGACTTAGACCGTGTCAGTACCGCAGCGCTACTAAGTTGGTTCCTCAGTTCCATTGTGGTTCAGGCCTCAAGCGCCATCTTCTATCGCTCAGCAAAGATACTCGTGTCATTTCTGCTACTAGCATTTCTATTTCAAACAATTTTTCTTGTTCAAACTGACCGAACGCGCCGACCTGCAGTATGGATGTATGTTGTGCTTTTCTTCGTCGGATTCGGCATGGTTCTGTCTGATCGGCAGGGACTATTCTTCCTTTTTCTTTTTCTCTCCTTGTATATTTTATGGGTTGTAGCGTCGCCGCCATTATCAAGACCGCATACACAAACCTCTTTATCTATTTTCGGAGTATGCCTTACGGCAGTGCTCGGT
>CAZWKO010000173.1:4461-5903 GCA_964634925.1 uncultured Vicinamibacteraceae bacterium | reverse complement strand
GGTCCACATTTTCAGTCTGCCCACTCTCAGCTCGAACCACGATCCGTAGTGAATCAACATAATCGACGCTACCGCTCCGTTTAGCCGTTACAACAGCCCCTGAATCTCGAGCCGTAATGTATTCCATTCCGGTGCCAACAAATGGGGCTCGGGCCCGGAGCAAAGGCACTGCCTGTCGTTGCATGTTCGAGCCCATAAGCGCTCGATTCGCATCGTCATTTTCTAGGAACGGTATTAATGAAGCAGCAACAGACACTAGTTGCTTTGGAGAGACATCAATAAACTCAATGTTTTCACGTGGCGAAAGAACAAAGTTTCCCGCTTGCCTCGAATTGATACGGTCGTCAATTAAGTTGCCGTCGTCATCGAGACGAGCGTTCGCCTGAGCGATAACATAACGGTCCTCTTCCCAAGCAGAAAGATAAAAAGAATGCGGCTCAAATTCAGCAGCGGGTTTCTTTGATTTTTTCAGACTTGCGTTCTGGCGTTGAGCTTCAGACACTTCTACGATGTCACCAACCTGATATTTCGTTCCACCAGCGTTAGTAATACAAACGAAATCAACTGCTCGACCATCCTTAACCTTTCGGTAAGGGGATTCAATGAATCCAAATTCGTTAATCCTTGCGTAGCAAGACAAAGATGAAATCAAACCAATATTTGGTCCTTCTGGAGTTTCTATCGGACAAATTCTTCCGTAATGCGTTGGATGGACGTCTCTCACCTCAAAACCGGCACGCTCACGAGACAACCCACCAGGCCCAAGCGCTGACAGTCGCCGCTTGTGTGTAATCTCTGAAAGCGGATTGGTTTGGTCCATGAATTGCGAAAGTTGCGATGATCCAAAAAACTCACGAATAGCAGCCATGACCGGCTTAGCGTTGATAAGGTCATGAGGCATGGCCGTCGTCATCTCCTGATAGACGGACATCTTTTCTTTGATAGCCCGCTCCATCCGAACCAACCCGATTCTAAATTGGTTCTCAAGTAATTCACCCACTGATCGAACTCGGCGATTACCTAAATGATCAATGTCATCAACGTTTGACGGATTCCCTCGCAAGGTAAGGAGATACCTAATTACTTCGTAGAAGTCCTGCGGGTTTAGAACTTTTTTATCTAGTGGTGTTTCGAGGCCAAGTTTGGTATTTAGCTTGAGTCGCCCCACGCGAGAAAAATCGTATTTCTGAGCATTGAAAAACATACCCTCAAACAAAGAACGCGAACTATCCAAGGTAGGCGGGTCACCGGGTCTTAGACGGCGATAAATTTCAATCAGTGCTTCCTCATGCGTTCGCGTAGCATCCTTCTTCAGTGTGGTTGATAGGACGGGACCAACCGCATCCTTTTCTGGAAAAAATACTTCTATGTTTTCAACTTTTTTCTCTTGGGCCATCAACACGATGCGTGGCGTGATTTCCTGGTTTGACTCAAGAATCACC